>CAYNJD010000050.1:0-14682 GCA_964397355.1 uncultured Mycobacterium sp.
CCGCTTCGGTTTGCGCGCTTCGCTGTTCGCCGAACGGATCGCCGTAGTGCCAGACCGCGCCGGCATCGGGGCCGGGGTCGGGGGCGGGCACTGCGGACACGAGTCAACTCTACGGAGCCGCTACGCTCAGGGTCCATGCCAGGCCAGACCGATCACGGCGTGACGATCGTCACCTTGGACGGTGGGCCGGTCGGCGACGCCCCGCTGCTCTACGCCGACGACCTGGCCGCGCTGCGCGGCGACGGAGTCTTCGAAACCCTGCTGGTGCGCGACGGTGCCGCGTGCCTGCTCGACGCACACCTGCAGCGGCTGGCCCGCTCGGCCGAGTTGATGGATCTGCCCGCCCCGGACCTGCCCCAGTGGCGACGTGCCGTCGAGCTCGCGGTGCGGCAGTGGTCGGCACCCGGCGAGGGCGCGCTGCGGCTGATCTACAGCCGTGGCCGGGAAAGTGGTTCCGGGCCAACGGCGTACGTGATGATCACCGCGCTGCCGGATCGCATCGCCGAGGCCCGCGCAACAGGGGTGGCGGCGCTGACCCTGGACCGCGGCCTGCCGGCGGCGGGCCCGCCGAGGCCCTGGCTGCTGCTCGGCGCCAAGACGCTGTCGTATGCGGTCAACATGGCCGCGCTGCGTCACGCCGCCAAACAGGGCGCCGACGACGTCATTTTCGTCAGCTCCGACGGCTACGTGCTGGAGGGGCCCCGTTCCACGGTGGTGCTGGCCGAACCGGGGCGGCTGGTCACTCCGCCGCCCTCGCAGCCAATCCTGCGCGGCACCACCGCCGAGGCGTTGTTCGAGGTGGCCCGTGACGCCGGTCACCGGTGCGAGTACGCGCCGCTGCGGGCCGCAGACCTGACTGCCGCGCACGACATCTGGCTGGTGTCCAGCATCACCCTGGCGGCGCGGGTACACACCCTCGACGGCCGGGCGCTGCGCCCGCGGGTGCCCGCAGCGGAGTTCACCGCGCTGGTGGACCTCGCCATCGGTCGTTGACTCTGCTGTCACGGCGCAAAAGTGCGAGTAGGCGCCGCCGTCAGCGCAGAGTCAGTGCGATGGGGTCAGCCCACGTAGCGGGCCAACCGGGCCGACAGGTGCGGCACCAGTTCGCCGTCGGCGTCCACCCGCTCCTCGACGTAGGCCAGGTCGCCGTCCTCGACGATCCCGTAGAGCCGCTTGGCGCCACCGATCAGCACCCCCGATTTGCTGCGTGCCAGGGCGTCGGTGACCAGCTCCCAGGACGCCGGGCCGTGCGGGCGGCCATAGAACAGCTCCACATAACCGGCGGCGTGCGCCAGCAGCAACTCGATGGCCTGCGATTCCTCGGGGTCGTCCGGGTCCTCGATGAAGCGCCAGAATCCGGTCTCCCGCAGCGCGGGGCCGGTGAACCCGCCGTCGTCATCGAGCCGCCAGGACCGCGCCTCCCAGTTCAGGTAGTCGCCGCCGTCGTGCGACACCACGATCTGCTGGCCGAACCGATAGTCGCTGCCAGCCCGGTGGCCACTGTGACCTACGCCCTCGCCCCGCCACACCCCGACCAGCGGCAACAGCGCCAGCAACGCGTCGTGCAGGTTCGCGCCTTCGCGCAGGTTGGCGGTGTCGCTGACCGGCAGGTCCGCAGCGACCGGGAAGACCGGGATGTTGCGGGCGGCGGTCTGGCGGGCCCGCTCCGCGGCGGCGGCTACCGCACGGTCGCCGGAACCCGGGATGACCGGACGGTCGCCGCCGTCCTGCACATCGCCGTCGGGGCCACTCACATCTCGTCGGTGATCAGCCGATACAGCGTGTACAGCGCGAACCAGGTGATCAGCGCAGTGGCTGCCACCAGCATCAACTCGAAGAAGAGCACCACGAGGGCAGTCTATCGCGAGCTGTCAGGCGACTTTGATGTCGACCTCGTGGATGCCCGCCCCCGACGGCGTCACCACGGCGTCACCGTTGCCGGCCGAGGACAGTGCCCGCACCGTCCACGAGCCCGGCGCGGCGAAGAACCGGAAGTCACCGGTCGCCGAGGCCACCACCTCCGCGGTGAACTCGTCGGAGGCGTCGAGCAGTCGCACGAAGGCGCCGCCGACGGTCTGACCGGAGCTGTCCACCACCCGGCCGGTGATCACCGTCTCCTTCTCCAGGTCGACGTTGGCCGGCAAGGCGAGTCCTTGTTTCGGTCCAGAGCACATATCAGCTTCCCAATTCGATCGGGGCGCCCACCAGGGAGCCGTATTCCATCCAACTGCCGTCGTAGTTCTTGACGTTCTTGTGGCCCAGCAACTCGCGCAGCACGAACCAGGTGTGCGACGAGCGCTCACCGATCCGGCAGTACGCGATGGTCTCCTTCTGGCCGTCCAGGCCGGCGTCGGCGTACAGCTTGGCCAGCTCCTCGTCGGACTTGAAGGTGCCGTCCTCGTTGGCGGCGCGGCTCCACGGCACGTTGATCGCGCTCGGGACGTGGCCGCGCTGCTGACTCTGCTCCTGCGGCAGGTGCGCCGGCGCCAGGATCTTGCCGGAGAACTCCTCGGGGGAGCGGACGTCGACCAGGTTCTTGGTGTTGATCGCGGCGACCACCTCGTCGCGGCGGGCCCGCAGCGACTCGTCCAGCGGCTTGGCGGTGTACGACGTCGCGGGACGGGTGACCGGGTCCGAGGACAGCGGGCGGCCGTCGAGCTCCCACTTCTTGCGCCCGCCGTCGAGCAGCTTCACCTTGTCGTGGCCGTAGAGCTTGAAGTACCAGTAGGCGAATGCGGCGAACCAGTTGTTGTTGCCGCCGTAGAGGATCACGGTGTCGTCGTTGGCGACGCCGCGCTCGGAGAGCAGCTTGGAGAACGCGGCGGCGTCGATGACGTCCCGGCGGACCGGGTCCTGCAGATCCTTGCGCCAATCCAGCCGGATCGCGCCCGGAATGTGGTTGGTGTCGTAGACGCTGGTGTCCTCGTCGACCTCGACGAAGACGGTGTTGGGCGCGTCGAGATTGCTCTCAGCCCAGTCGGTGGAGACCAGGACGTCGGAGCGAGCCATGGTGGGGATCCTTTCCTAATTCGAGAGAAACGCTGCGGTCGGTGTCGGGCGCAGGCGCACGACGAGCGGGTAGAGCTGACAGCCCAGACAGATGCCGAAGGCCGCGTTGAGGAAGGCTGCCGCCAGTGCCAGCGCCGTCGCGGCCAGGCCCACCGCCGGGGCGACGGCGAACCCGGCGACCCCGATCACGGCGAACACCAGGCCGACGAGCTGGGCGAAGCGCAGCGGCGCCGCCGGCTCACGCTCGGTCACCGGGCTCAGTCTCGGTGCCACCAGTCGGGCGAACAGCACGCCGTAGGGATGACGGCGCGGTCCGGCCAGCGCGCCGATCGCGAACACCGCGGCCTGGGCGGCCAGCAACACGGTCGCGGTGGCCGGGCTGAACTCGAAGGCCGCCAGGACGGACACCAGAACCGCGGTGGTGACCCAGGCCGCGAATCGGGGACCGCGGACATCTACCTGGGCGGTATCGGGGTTCGACATGGTGTTACTCCTGGCTGCTGTGGCGAATGGCTGGTGGAGACATGCCGCGGATTTCCGGGCGACTCCGAGAGCGACGCGATGACGCCGCGACTCAGCGACAGCAACAACAGCAGCAGCCCGCGGTGCGGCACAGGTCGACTGTGCGGCGCTTGGTGAGCACAAGCTCAAGGCGGGCGAACACGACGTTCAGCTTACCCAATGCGGAGGCGTTCAAGCCAACAGAGGCTCCAGCGCGGACCGCAGGGCCGTGGCCGTCGGGACGCCGGCCACCCGGTAGCGCTGCCGTCCCTCGCCATCGAAGATCAGCGTGGTGGGCAGCGATAGCACCGAAAATCTGCGTGCCGCAGTGGGATTGGCGTCGATATCGATCTCGCGGTGCGCGACGCCGCCGAGGTCGGCGCAGACCTTTTCGACCGTCCGCCGCACGCCGGCGCACGGCCCGCACCACGGCGCGGAGAAGTGCACCACCGTCGGGGCACCCGGCTCCAACCCGAGAAACGCGGCGTCGTCGCCGCCGGCCGCCGCACCGTCGGCGGGCACCGGCTGCAGCACCCCGGCCCGGCGGTTCACCCACCATCCGATCACGCCCGCGATTGCCAGGCCGGCGATGATCGCGATGAGGCTCATCGCTGACGGAACTCCGGCAGGGTCACCGTCATGTCCGCGGCGATGCCCTCGATGATCACATCGGAGCCGCGCGCACCCTGGCTGGTCGGGACCAGCCCGAACGGCAGCCGCTGCTGCGGCAGCCTGCCCCGGAACGCCGCCAGCACCGCGGCCGTCTGATCGTCGGGGACATCCTGGTTCGCGGTGTCCGGCCCGGTCAGCACCCCGGTCGGGGTGATCACCAGGGTGCTGTGATCGTCATCGACCGACAGATCCACCGCCACGCTGACCCGCTTTCCGAAACCCGCCGGCGTGCCGGTGAACACCAGGCCGTGGCTGCTGGAGATCCCCGACTCGGTGGTGCCGCCGGTGGCGTCGTTGGTCTCGTTCGGCGGCGCCTCCACCATCAGGTCACGGATACCCAGGTAACGGCCCAGATGCACCGAGCCGATGATGATCCGGCTCTCCAGCTTGGCGACCGGGATCTTGGCACCCGGCCGGAACCGCCAGGACGCCTCGCGCAGGTCGACCGAATGCATGGTGGCCTCCAGCATCGCCTTGCCGATCATCGGCTGCTCGACGGCCGGGGCTTTGATCTCCACCTCGTCGTAGTGGTCCCGGCGCGCCTGCGGGATGAACGGGAACCCCAGGATCGCCACGAACGGGTCCGATCCCAGGTCAGTGGCCCGCCGCACCGCCCTGGACAGTTGGTATTCGGCGTAGACGCTGGTCCCGAAATCGATCCCGACGGCTGCCACGACCAGAGCCGCGATCACGGCCGAAATACCGATAAGCACCCTGCGCACCCGGTCATTCTGGCAGGTCGCACGCTATCGTTAGAGCACCTGGGACGCTGGAGGGCCTCGTTGGAGC
The DNA here is from genome assembly GCA_964397355.1 of uncultured Mycobacterium sp. Classification (GTDB taxonomy): domain Bacteria; phylum Actinomycetota; class Actinomycetes; order Mycobacteriales; family Mycobacteriaceae; genus Mycobacterium. Next base: position 4,972 of record CAYNJD010000050.1, read on the forward strand.
TACTGCTGTTGACCGCTGACCTGCACCCTGAAGCGGTGCTGCCGTCGCTGTCGCTGCTGGCACACACCGTGCGGACAGCGCCGCCGGAGGTTTCCTCGCTACTGGAGGCCGGATCGGCGGAGGTGGTCATCGTCGACGCGCGCACCGACCTGGCCGGGGCCCGCGGGCTGTGCCGGTTGCTGAGTACCACCGCGGGCGCGGTACCGGTGGTGGCGGTGGTGACCGAGGGCGGGCTGGTGGCCGTCAACGCCGAGTGGGGCGTCGACGAGATCCTGTTGCCGGGCACCGGTCCCGCCGAAACCGATGCGCGGTTGCGGTTGTTGAACGGGCGCCGGGGCGCGCCGGCGGCCGACCAGACCTCCGGTCAGACCAAGCTCGGGGAGCTGGTGATCGACGAGGGCACCTACACCGCGCGGCTGCGCGGCCGGCCGCTGGACCTGACCTACAAGGAGTTCGAGCTCCTCAAATACCTGACGCAGCACGTCGGCCGGGTCTTCACCCGGGCGCAGCTGCTGCAGGAGGTGTGGGGCTACGACTTCTTCGGCGGCACCCGCACCGTCGATGTGCATGTCCGGCGGCTGCGGGCCAAGCTCGGGCCGGAATACGAGTCGCTGATCGGCACGGTCCGCAACGTCGGCTACAAGGCGGTCCGGCCGGTGCGGGGCAAGCCGACGGGCGCCCCCGATGACGAAGCCGACGCCGGCGATGACGCGATCGAGGGCGCCGACGGTGCCGATGACGGCGCGTCCGAGTCGCTGGCCAGTCAGTGACCGCGCCGCAGTGGCGTGCCGCGCTCACTGACGACGAGCAGCGGCAGGCCCGGGAGCTGATCGCCGCCGCCACCGACCACGACGGGGTCGCACCGGTCGGCGAGCAGGTGCTGCGCGAGCTCGCCGGTTCCCGTACCGGGCACCTGATCGTCGGCGACGGTGGTGCGTTGCTCGGCTACCTGAATTTGAGCGCACCCTCGGACGACACCGCGCCGATGGCAGAGTTGGTGGTGGCGCCGGACGCCCGGCGGCGCGGTATCGGGACCGCCATGATCCGCGCTGCGCTGGCGAAAACCGAAGGCCGCAACCGGTTTTGGGCGCACGGCACGCTGCCCGCGGCCCGCGCCACCGCCGCGGCACTGGGCCTGGTCACGGTGCGCGAACTGCTGCAGATGCGCCGGTCGTTGCACGGGCTGCCGGAACCGTCGACGCCGGCCGGGGTGTCGATCCGCAGTTACGCGGGCCCGTCCGACGACGCCGAGTTGTTGCGGGTCAACAACGCCGCGTTCGCCTGGCATCCGGAGCAGGGCGGCTGGACCACGGCGGACGTGGCCGAACGGCGTGCCGAGGCGTGGTTCGATCCGGACGGGCTCTTCCTGGCATTCGACGAGACCGCCGAGCAGAGGCTGCTGGGATTCCACTGGACCAAGATTCACCCCGGCAGTTCCGGCGCCGAACCCGCCGGGGAGGTGTACGTCGTGGGCGTCGATCCGGCCGCGCAGGGCCGCGGCCTGGGGCGCGTGCTCACCGAGGTGGGCCTGGCCCACCTGGCGGAGCGCCTCGCCGGCGTGGCCTCGCCGATCGTGCTGCTCTACGTCGAGGCGGACAACACCGCGGCGTTGCGGACCTACCGACAGCTGGGTTTCAGCGTGCACAGCGTCGACACCGCCTACGCCGGGGTGGATCGTGGTTGACCGACGGCCGATCTGTTCACCACGCGTTCACCTGCCATGCGGTTCCCATCCATAAGTGCCGCATACGTTCCGGGGGGATCTGAACGCCGAGTGAGAAAGCGAGAAGCGATGAAACCCAGAACGGTGGGTATTGCGTTGTTGGCGGCGACCTTGGGCCTGGCGCTGAGCGGGTGCGGCAGCGACGACAACACCGACAGCGCGGCCGGCGCCGGCGCGCAGGGTTCGGGTTCCGCCGATTGCGGCGGCAAGAACACGCTGACCGCCGAGGGGTCCACCGCGCAGCAGAACGCGATTGCGGTGTTCAACCAGGAGTGGGGCAAGCAGTGCGCGGGCAAGAACCTGTCGTACAACCCCACCGGATCCGGAGCCGGCCGCGAACAGTTCATCGCCGGGCACGTCGACTTCGCCGGATCGGATTCGCCGCTCAGTGACGCCCAGGTCGGCGAGGCGGCCAACCGGTGCGACGGGAACCCGGCGTGGCACCTGCCGCTCGTGTTCGGTCCGGTCAGCATGGCCTACCACCTCGACGGGGTCGAGCACCTGGTGCTCAACGGCGATGTGCTGGCCCGGATCTTCAGCGGAGCGATCACCAGCTGGGACGACCCGGCACTGGTCGCGCTGAACCCGGGTGTGCAACTGCCGGCGATGCCGATCACGCCGATCTACCGGTCGGACTCCTCGGGCACCACCGACAACTTCCAGAAGTACCTCAGTGCCGCCGCGCCGCAGAGCTGGACCAAGGGCGAGGGCAGCGAGTTCCAGGGCGGCGTCGGCGAAGGCGCGCAGAAGTCGGCCGGGGTGGTGCAGGCGGTGCAGAGCACGCCCGGCGCCATCGGCTACGTCGAGAAGGGCTTCGCCGACCAGGCCAATCTTCACTCCGCGATGATCGACTCCGGTGCCGGCGTGGTCGCCGCAACCGACGCGTCGGCCGGTGTGGCGATCCAGTCGGCCGGGTTCGTCGACGAGGACAGCAACGACATGCGCCTGGATCTGCGGTCGCTGTACGGCACCAAGCAGGCCGCCGCCTACCCGCTAGTGTTGGTGACCTATGAGATCGTCTGCTCCAAGGGCTACGACGCGGACACCTCGGCGGCAGTGAAGTCCTTCCTGCGGACGGCGTCGACCAGCGGCCAGGACGGTTTGTCGGAGGCGGGATACGTTCGGCTGCCCGACCAGTTCCAGCGGCGGCTCAGTAGCGCGATCGACGCGATTCAGTAGACGTAGCCGGAAGCGAGGAGAGGTGGTGGGCGTCGCCGAGTCGTCTCAGACCGCGGTGTCGGAGTCGCCGGTGACTCCGACACCGTCGCGCTGGGCGGGAAGCCGCGTCCCCGACCGGATCTTTCGCTTGGTGGCCGAGTCCTCCGGTGTGCTGATCATCGCGTTGATCACGGCCGTCGGAGGCTTCCTGCTGCTGCGAGCGATACCGGCGTTGCAGCGCAACAAGGAGAACTTCTTCACCTACGCCGGCAACTGGATCACCACCGACACCTCCGCCATGCACTTCGGCATCGCCGAGATGCTGCGGGTGACGGTGTTCGTTTCGGTGTTCGCGCTGTTGCTGGCCATGCCGGTGGCCCTCGGTGTCGCCGTCTACCTGGCCGAATACGCTCCCCGGCGGCTTGTCGGGCTGCTGGCGTACCTGGTCGAGCTGCTGGCCGCGGTGCCCTCGATCATCTACGGGGCGTGGGGCCTGTACGTGCTGGCGCCGCAGCTGCGGGGCATCGCGCAATGGCTCAACGAGAATCTCGGCGGGTTCTTCCTGTTCGCGACCGGCAACGCATCGGTGGCCGGCGGCGGCACCATCTTCACCGGGGGAATCGTGCTGGCGGTGATGATCCTGCCGATCATCACCGCGGTCACCCGCGAGGTGCTGGCCCAGACGCCCCGCGGCCAGGTCGAGGCGGCACTGGCGCTCGGGGCCACCCGGTGGGAGGTGGTCAAGATGGTGGTGCTGCCGTTCGGTCGGTCCGGGTACGTCAGCGCCGCGATGCTGGGGCTGGGACGCGCGCTCGGCGAGACGGTGGCGCTGCTGATCATCCTGCGGGCCACCCAGAAGGCGTTCAACTGGTCGCTGTTCGACGGCGGTTCCACCTTCGCCACCAAGATCGCCGCCACCGCATCGGAGTTCAACGACCAGTACAAGGCCGGCGCCTACATCGCCGCCGGACTGGTGCTGTTCGTGCTGACGCTGGTGGTCAACGCGTTGGCGCGCGCCGCCATCACGAAGAAGGTGCACTGATGACAGCCCTGCTGGACCGGCCCGTCAAGGAGCGTTCGTTCGCCGCGGTCAGCCTGCGTCGCCGGGTGGCCAACGCCATCGCGACGGCGCTGGTCACCCTCGCGATGGGAGTGGCGCTGGTGCCGCTGGTGTGGGTGATGTATTCGGTGATCGAACACGGCTTCAGCGCGATCACCGCCAGCGACTGGTGGACCCACTCGCAGGCCGGGATGACGGCGTTCGCGGCCGGGGGCGGCGCCTACCACGCGATCGTCGGGACACTGCTGCAGGGACTGGTGTGCGCTGCGCTGTCGATCCCGCTCGGCGTCTTCGTCGCGATCTACCTCGTCGAATACGGTGCCGGAACCCGGCTCGGCAAGCTCGCGACCTTCATGGTCGACATCTTGACCGGCGTGCCGTCGATCGTGGCGGCGCTGTTCATCTACGCGCTGTGGGTGGCCACCCTGGGTTTTCACCGCTCCGGTTTCGCGGTGTCGCTGTCGCTGGTGCTGCTGATGGTGCCGGTGATCGTGCGGGCGACCGAGGAAATGCTCCGGATCATTCCGATGGACCTGCGGGAGGCCAGCTACGCGCTGGGCGCGCCGAAGTGGAAGACCATCATCAGCATCGTGATCCCGACCGCGCTGTCGGGGATCATCACCGGCATTCTGCTGGCGCTGGCCCGGGTGATGGGCGAGACGGCGCCGCTATTGATCCTGGTCGGCTATTCGCAGGCGATGAACTTCGACATGTTCAACGGCTTCATGGGGTCGTTGCCCGGCATGATGTACGACCAGACGTCGGCAGGCGCGGGCACCAGTGCCGTTCCCACGGATCGGCTGTGGGGTGCGGCGCTGACGCTGATTATCCTGATCGCGGTCCTCAACGTCGCGGCCAGGTTCGGTGCGCGCGTGTTCGCACCCAAGAAGTTCTAGTCTGTCGGCAATCCAGCGCGAAGCGGTGGACATTGGATATTAGGAGAGCTGCACGTTGGCTAAAAGGCTGGACCTGAACGATCTCAACATCTACTACGGGGCCTTCCACGCCGTCGCCGACGTGACGCTGTCGGTCGCACCGCGCAGCGTGACCGCATTCATCGGGCCGTCCGGATGTGGCAAGTCGACGGTGTTGCGCACCCTGAACCGGATGCACGAGGTCATCTCCGGCGCCCGCGTCGAGGGGTCCGTGCTGCTTGACGGTGAAGACATATACGGCTCGGCGATCGACCCGGTCGGCGTGCGCAAGGCCGTCGGCATGGTGTTCCAGCGCCCGAATCCGTTCCCCACCATGTCGATCCGAGACAACGTGGTGGCCGGACTGAAATTGCAGGGCGTTCGCAACCGCCGGATACTCGATGAGACCGCGGAGCATTCACTGCGCGGCGCCAACCTGTGGAACGAGGTCAAGGACCGGCTGGACAAGCCCGGCGGCGGGCTCTCCGGGGGACAGCAGCAGCGGCTGTGCATCGCCCGGGCCATCGCGGTGCAACCCGACGTGCTGTTGATGGACGAACCCTGTTCGGCACTGGACCCGATCTCCACCATGGCCATCGAAGAACTGATCGCCCAGCTCAAGCAGGACTACACCATCGTCATCGTCACCCACAACATGCAGCAGGCCGCGCGGGTCAGTGACCAGACCGCGTTTTTCAACCTCGAGGCGGTGGGCAAACCGGGCAGGCTGATCGAGATCGACGGCACCGAGAAGATCTTCTCCAACCCGAGCCGCCGGGAGACCGAGGACTACATTTCAGGCCGTTTCGGCTGACGCAGGGCCGGACCGCTGCCCAGGCAGCCGGTATTTTTGACACCGAGATCGACTACGGTGTGGTGACCAGCACCCATCGGGAGGAAATGCCGTGAAGTCCAATCGGTTCGGCGTCGTGTTGAGCCTGATGGTGGCAGCTCTGCTGCTGGTTGCCGGCTGTGGCAGCTCGGAGTCGTCGGACTCCGCGTCGGCGATACCGGTGGAGTGCGGCGGGAAGAAGAAGCTGCTCGCCAGTGGGTCGACCGCGCAGGCCCACGCGATCGAACAGTTCGTCTACGCTTACATTCGCGCGTGTCCGGACTACACCTTGGACTACCGGGCCAACGGGTCCGGCAAGGGGGTGGCGGAGTTCGCCAGCGGCCACACCGAACTGGCGGGATCCGACTCGCCGCTGGACGCGTCGACGGGCGAGCCGCAACGAGCAGCGGCCCGCTGCGGATCGCCGGCATGGCATCTGCCCACCGTCTTCGGTCCGATCGCGGTCACCTACAACGTCAGCGGTGTCAGTGACCTCAACCTGGACGGGCCGGCGTTGGCCAAGATCTTCAACGGCACCATCACCAGCTGGAACGATCCCGCGTTGAAGGCTCTCAACAAGGATGTCCAGTTGCCGGCCGAGCCGATCCACGTGTTGTTCCGCGGTGACTCGTCGGGGACCACCGACAATTTCCAGAAGTATCTCGACGCCGCCTCCAACGGTGCCTGGGGCAAGGGCGCAGGCAAAGCCTTCAACGGTGGGGTCGGTGTCGGCGCTACCGGTAATGACGGCACTTCCGCCCTGCTGCGCAGTACCGAGGGTGCGATTACCTATAACGAATGGTCTTTTGCCGTGGGACGGCAGTTGAAAATGGCCCGCATCGTTACTTCGGCGGGGCCGGAGCCGGTGACGATCTCCACCGACTCGGTGGAAAAAACCATTGCCGGCGCCAAATTCATCGGCGAGGGCAATGATTTGGTGGTCGACACTTCATCGTTCTACAAGCCGACCGATGCCGGCGCTTACCCGATAGTGCTGGTGACCTACGAGATCGTCTGCTCGAAGTACCCCAACGCCACAAACGCGCAGGCGGTGAAGGCGTTTATGAACGCGGCGATCGGCGCCGGCCAGGAGGATTTGGACCAGTACGGCTACATACCGCTGCCGGACACGTTCCGCTCGAAATTGCGGACGGCGATCGACGCGATCCAATAGTCGACCGGCCGCCGGTACCACTGACGGCAACCCGTTGCCGCTGTCGAAATGAATTCGTGGTTCTTCTGAATTTCGCTCTGACCAGGAATGTAGCCACTCCTTAGGGTTGACCTGTAACCTTCAGTTAACCTGCCCTTCAACTGGGACGGTTGGTGCAGCGTTGCTGCAGAGCAAGTCACGGCGGTGCCCCTGATGTCACCGTGTGAAGGGAGTGTTGTGAACAGTCCTGAGGCAAATCCACTGGTAGGAACGCAGTTCGGTCCCTACCGGCTACTGCGGCTGCTGGGCCGTGGCGGGATGGGTGAGGTCTACGAAGCCGAAGACACCCGCAAACACCGGTCGGTCGCATTGAAGCTGATCGCGCCGCCGCTGTCGGGGAACCCGACGTTTCGGGCCCGCATGCAACGTGAAGCCGACGCGGCGGGCCAGCTACGGGAACCGCACGTGATACCCATCCACGACTACGGCGAGATCGATGGGCAGATGTTCGTGGCGATGCAGCTGGTCGACGGCGACGACCTGGCCACCGTGCTGCGGCGGTCCGGCCCGATGAATCCGGCACGAGCGGTGGCCATCATCGATCAGGTGGCCGCCGCGCTCGACGCCGCCCACGGCAACGGGGTGACGCACCGCGACGTCAAGCCGGAGAACATCTTGATCACCCACCGCGATTTCGCCTATCTGGTCGACTTCGGCATCGCGCGCGCCGCGACCGATCCGGGATTGACCCAGACCGGTACCGCGGTGGGAACCTACAACTACATGGCCCCGGAACGCTTCAATGCCGACGAGGTCACCTATCGTTCCGACATCTATTCCCTGGCCTGCGTGCTCAGCGAGTGCCTGACCGGTGTGCCGCCATACCGGGCCGACAGCGTCGGGCGGCTTATCACCGCGCACCTGATGGAGCCCCCGCCGCGACCCAGCCAGCTGCGGCCCGGTGTCGTGCCGATAGCGCTGGACCAGGTGATCGCACGGGGCATGGCGAAAAACCCGAGGGACCGCTACTCCAGCGCCGGCGACTTGGCCCACGCCGCTCACGACGCGCTCACCGTGGCGGAGCAGCATCGGGCCGCCATGATCGTGCAGCAGGGTGGGCAAGCCGGCCGGCCGGTCAGTGTCGCCGGCATCGCGGTCGGCGGCAGCAACGACTGGCCCACCGGCGGCTATCCCGGTCAACCCGGGCAAACGGGTGGGTTCGACGCGACCATGGCCCGGCCGGTAGTGGCCGCCGATTCATGGCGGGAGCGACCGTCCCCCGAACGTCGGTCGGCCCCCGAACGTTTCGAGGGCCGGTCGCTCGCCCCGGCGGCATCGCGGGGCCGGCACAAGCGGCTGCTGGTGGCCGCCGCGGCGGCACTGGTGCTGGCCGTAGCGGGTGTGGCCGGCGGTTACGCGCTCACCCGTGGGTCGGATTCAACGGGTGCGGCCTCGGCGAGCGGGCAGAGTGTCCTACCGTTGAACGGGCTGAACTTTCGGCTCTCCCCGGGCGGTCTGGCGCTGGACCGCGATGAAAACCTGTACATCACCAACCAGAGCATGTACGGCCGGGTGCTGAAACTGGCGCCGGGATCATCCAACCCGGAAGTTCTGCCGTTCACCGGCCTCTATGAGCCGCAGGGGGTGGCCGTAGCAGCCGACGGTTCGGTGTATGTCACCGACTTCAACAACCGGGTGGTCAAGTTGGCCGCGGATACCGGCGAGCAGTCGGAGTTGCCGTTCTCCGGGCTCAACTACCCCGAGGGGGTGACGGTGGATGCGCAGGGCAGTGTGTACGTGGCCGACCGGGGCAATAACCGGGTGGTCAAGTTGCCCGCCGGGGCCGATGCGCAGGTGGTACTGCCTTTCACCGGGTTGCGTAACCCTGACGACGTGGCCGTCGACAGCAGCGGGAACGTCTACGTCACCGACACCGACAACGATCGGGTGCTGCGCCTGAGCGCCGGGTCGGATACCCAGACCGATCTTCCGTTCACCGGGCTGTCCTCACCGTGGGGTGTATCGGTCGACCGGGCCGACAACGTCTACGTCACCAACCACGAGAACCACAAGGTGATGAAGCTGGACGTCGGAACCAACAACCAGACCAAGTTGCCGTTCGCCGGCCTCAACACGCCGTTGCAGGTGGTCGTCGACGCGGAGGGTGCGTTGTACGTGGCCGACCGCGGCAACAACCGGGTGGTCAAGCTGGCTGCTGGCTCCTAGCGACCCCGCGCCCCACACCCGGGCGTAGCCGGCGGATTCCGGGTTGGCGAGCTCGCTGTAGATCGGCAGCGAGGCCATATTGTCGTGGAAGATGCTGTAGTCAGGAGCATCCGGGCCAACTGTGACCTGGTCGAGACCGGGCCGACCAGGCTCAAGCTCGACGCCTGCGACGGCGAATTCATCGAGCTTGCGGCGCTGTCCAGCAGGCCGACGACCTGCTGGAGCGCGAGCTGGCGGAGTCCTACCGGGAGGCCGACATCAGCTGGCGGGGCCAGGTGCTGCACTTCACCGGCAATTCCCGGGGCGTATCCCGCCGCGCAGAACGGGGGAGTGGCACCGGAGGCGCCGGTTGCCCATGCGCCGCGGCGGTTCCGGTTGCCGCACTTCGTGGAGAGCCGGCGTGGCGCTGCGCGCTGAGTTGGACGCTGTTTGAATGACGTCCCGTGCCCGCTGAGCGATGATTTCATCGCCCGGATAAACGTAGTCTGATCTCCCAGAATTGGAATTCTCGTTGCGGTTATTCATCGCGCTCGATAGGCCAGCGGAGAAGGAACGCGCCAAGTGCGTCATCGATCGCCGCGCCGCGCTCCGTTGGTTCGTAGTCTGGTCGGAGGTTATGGCTGAAGGCACTGCTTAGGATTCGCT
>CAYNJD010000051.1:0-4007 GCA_964397355.1 uncultured Mycobacterium sp.
TGCCGTCACCGGGGATCGCCTTCACGTCGGCGCCGGTGCAGAACGCCCGCCCGGTTCCGGTCACGATCAGCAACCACACCTTCTCGTCGTTCTCGGCCTCGGCGTAGGCGGCCCGCAGTTCGGTGACCATGTGCGGGCTCAGTGCATTGAGTGCCTCGGGACGATTCAGGGTGATCGTCGCGGTATGGCCGTCCAGTTCGTAGGTGATGGTGTCGAATGTCGGCATGGCCGGTCCCTTCTTCTCAGCGTCCGGTGAATCCCGGCGGGCGCCGCTGCGAAAACGCGGCCAGTCCTTCTTTGAAATCCATGGTGCGGCAGGCCAGTTCAAGATTGAACAGCTCCTGGGTCATGGATTGGGGCAACGTTGCGTGCTGCCCGTAGTGCAGCGCCTGCTTGGTCAGGCCGATGGCGACGGTGGGTCCGTCGGCCAACCTGGCCAACAGCTCGTCCGCGGTCGCGTCGACGTCGGTTGGTGCCACCGACTGATGGATCAGCCCCCATTGTTCGGCGGCGGTTCCACTGACCTGCTCGCCGAGCAGCAGCATGCGGCGGGCCCGGGCCAGCCCGACCAGTCGCGGCAGCAACCAGGTGGCTCCAGAGTCGGGGCTGAAGCCGCGGGCCAGGAATGGCTCCCAGAAGACGGCGTCGGCGGCGGCGATGGTGAAGTCGGCAGCCAGCGCCAGATTGCAGCCCAAACCGACCGCCCAGCCCTGCACACTGCACACCACCGGCAGCTGGATGGTGTGCACCAGTTCGATGATCCGGTGCGCGGCATGCGGGATGCGCCGGACCAGATCGCCGGTGCGGGGCCGCCGGTCGGCCGCATTGGTGGCGACCCAGTCGGCGCCTGCGCAGAAATCGTCGCCGGAACCCCGGATGTGAACGGCTCGCAGCGTGTCGTCGCTCGCCGCCTCGGTCAGGGCGCTGATCAGCGCTTCGGTCATCGCTGGACTCAGCGCGTTCCGGCGATCGGGGCGGACCAGCGTCAGTCGCAGCAGTGCGCCGTCGCGCAGCACCGTCACCGAACCATCAACCGGAGAGTCCGCGGCCCCGGACCCGGAATCGGGGGAGTCGGCCACTGTGCTGCCCACCTTTCAGCGCCATATCGTGAGAGCTACAGTATGCTATACGATTAGCGTGTTTCGCCGCGGATTCGACCGGGAAGGGCCCCATGACGGACGGCTCGGGCAGCTCAGCGGTTTCGGCCGGTAGCAGCCGTTTCGGCGAACAGCCGCTGCAGCAGACCGTGGCGGCGGCCGGCGCGCTGCGGCGGATGACCGGGCTGCTGCTGGCGCTGGAGCATCCGCACCCGGTGGTCGACGACATGCTGGCGCGATTCGCCGACTGGGAGCGACAACTGGGTGGGGTCGTCCGGGCGGACGCGACGCCCCGCCTCGAATCCGACGACCGCGGCCGGGTCTACCTCAACCACGCCTTTGACGTCGGGGCGTTCAACCCGTGCTTTCCGGAGTACCGGTTCGACCTGCTCGACACCGACACGGCGTCGGGACGAGTCACGTTCCCGCTGGCCTACGAAGGGCCTCCGGGGCTGGTGCACGGCGGGTTTCTGGGCGTGTTCTTCGATTGCGTCACCCAGCACCAGAGCTGCGCGGCGGGGTTGGCCGGCCGCACCCGGTCGCTGCTGGTCGCCTACCGCCGCCCGACGCCCATCCTCACCGAGTTGGAGTTCGACATCGCGCGAACCGAGACCGGGCGTGGGATCACGTCCACCGCGCGACTGACCCTTGGCGGCGAGCTGCTGTGCACCGGCGAGGTCTCCACCGCGGCGATGCCGCCGGAGAAGGTGAGCGCCAATCGATTCGGCCGCCGGCGGCCGGGCAAGGAGACGCAGCGATGAGCGATGGCAGCGACGACCGGGTGCTCTTCGACGTCGACCCCGACGGGCGGATCGCCACCATCACGTTGAACAACCCCGGCCGGCGCAATTCCTACGATGCCGCGATGCGGGATGCGATCGCCCGCTTCCTGGACCGGGTCGCCGACGACGATGACGTCGTGGTGGTGCTGCTCCGAGGTGCCGACGGCGTGTTCAGTACCGGAGCCGACATGAACAACGCCTACGGCTGGTACGGCGAGCGGGGCGAGCAGCCGCCGGCCAAGAGCCGGCCCAGCCAGCGTCGCCGCCTCGCCGTCGACCGCCGCTCGTTCGGCTTCTACCACAACCTGATGGGCTTTCCGAAGGTCACTGTGGGCGAGATCAGCGGCTACGCGCTGGGGGGCGGTTTCGATATGGCGCTGATGACCGATATCTCGGTGATCGCGCTCGACAACAAGATCGGCATGCCCGCCACCCGCTTCCTCGGTCCGGCGCTGGGCAGCCTGCACATGTTCTTCCATCGGCTGGGTCCGGTGCTGGCACGGCGACTGTTGTTGACCGGGGACATCATCGAGGCGGGCGCGGTCGAACACCTCGGCGTCTTCACCGAGACCTGTGACCCCTCGGCGGTTTCGGCGCGAGCACGCTATTGGGCGAGCAAGGCGGCCAAGATGCCCGCCGACGGGGTGGTGATCGCGAAGGAGGCCTTCCGGCTGGTCGAGCAGAGCCAGGCCTACCAGGGCGAAGAGGTGGCCAGCTACCTGTTCCACGCCTACGGCACCAACCTGCAGTTCGCACCGGGCGAGTTCAACTTCGTCAAGACCCGGGCGCAGCACGGCACCAAGGAGGCGTTCCGGCTGCGTGATGAGCATGTCCACGTGCCGGAACCGTGATCCGGCCCCGGGCGGCGCCTGCCGCCGCAAACCGGTAGCTTTACAGAAACAATCAACAATGTAAGGTTCGAAGAATGTCCACACCTGTCATCGTCGGCGCCGTTCGCACAGCCATCGGACGCTCATTCAAGGTAACACTGGCCAACACCTCCGCGGAGACGCTGATCACCACGGTGGTGCCCGAGGTGATCCGCCGGGCCGGTATCCCGGTCGCGGACATCGACGACATGATCTTCGCCGAGTCCCACTACGGCGGTGGCGATATGGCGCGTTTCGCGGCCGCCGCCTGCGGGATGGAGTCGGTGCCCGGCCAAGCCGTCAACCGGCACTGTGCGGGCAGCCTGACCGCCATCGGCAATGCCGCCGCGCAGATCGGATCCGGGATGGAGCGGGTGCTGATCGCCGGGGGTGTGCAGACCCTGTCGATGCTGCCGGTGATGAAGATGCGCATCCCCGGCCCGGAGCTCAGCTTCGCCGAGCCGTGGATGCCGCCGACCCACCCCGAGACCGTGGATGCGCCCACCCGCGACATGTCCATCACGGTGGGCTGGAACACCGCCCAAGCCGTTGGCATCTCCCGCGAGGAGATGGACGCGTGGGCGGCCCGTTCACACCAGCGGGCGATCGCCGCGATCGACGCCGGCAAGTTCGCCGACGAGATCGTGCCGCTGAAGGTGCAACTGCCCGACGGCTCGGTCACCGAGTTCACCGTGGACGAGCACCCCCGCCGCGACACCACACCGGAGAAGCTGGCCGGCCTGAAGGTGCTGCACCCCGAGATCGAGGGATTCTCGATCACCGCCGGTAACAGCAGCGGCACCAACGATGCCGCGGCCGCGGTGGCGCTCGTCGACGACGGCTATGCGCAAGCCCAGGGCCTGGACGTCATGGGCACGGTGAAGGCGTGGGCGTCCGCCGGTGTGGCCCCGCGCGACACCGGACTCGGCGCGGTGAAGGTGATCGGCAAGGTGCTGCAGCGGGCGGGCCTGCGGCCCGGCGATGTCGCGCTGTGGGAGATCAACGAGGCGTTCGCCTCGGTGCCGATCGCGGCGTGCCGCGAGTACGGCCTCGACGAGGAACTGGTGAACTTCTCCGGCAGTGGCTGCAGCCTCGGTCACCCGATCGCGGCCTCCGGCGCACGGATGGTGACCACCCTGGCCTACGAGCTGCGCCGGCGCGGCGGCGGTATCGGCGTGGCGGCGATGTGTGCCGGCGGCGGTCAGGGCGGCGCCGTGGTCATCGAGGTCTGACGGCCGCTAGCGGGCTTTAGCCGAAGC
>CAYNJD010000051.1:4017-14588 GCA_964397355.1 uncultured Mycobacterium sp.
TGGACGGCGGGGTGAAGGTGGATAATATTCGTGCCGTCGCCGAAGCCGGCGCGGTGCGACGCCGCGCCGGCTTGCTGTTCTGCTCGATCACTCGCTCGGCCTGGTCAAGGATGCAGTCGAGCCCGTAGTCGAAGTTGGCGTCATCGGCCGCGCCGATCCGGTGCCCTTGCCGGGTGGTCTGCGCCAGCAACGGGGTGGCCTCGGGGTCGATGACCATCGCCTCCTCGAAGTCGGATGGGCCTTCGGCATCCGATGCCCGGTTCTTCTCGTAGAGGCGCCGCAGCACGACCGATCCGCGGATGTGCAGCGAGATCGCCGAGTAGATGTCGAAGGCGTCCTGCGGTGACAGCCCGGCTTCCACCAGCCCGGCGATCGCCCGCTCCACCTCCTGGACGCCGAGCTGCGCGGCTCTGGGGCTCAACGCTGCCCGGATCAGGATGAGGTCGCACAGAATCGGGTTGCCCAGGAACGTCGTCCGCATGGTGTGGGCGTGGTTGCGCAACGTCTGACGCCAATCCTTGGCCTGCACGTACGGGGTGGCGAACACGTACTGGCGCAGCGCCCGACTGGTCATCGCGTTGAGCAGATCGTCCTTTTTGCGGAAGTACCAGTAGATGCTGGTCACCCCGACGCCGAGATGCTTGCCGAGCAACGGCATGCTCAGGTTGTCGACCCCGATCTGTTCGGCGAGCTCGAACGCGCCGTCGATGATGTCGTCGGGATTGATGGATCCGCGTTCGCGCCGCTGCCGCTTCTCGGCGACTGGCTGCTTGGCCACTGCGGGTACCTCCAGTTCTGGTCGACAAGGCCGGATTCTTCGCCGTCAAACCTAGTCGTCAAACCTACCTGTGCCCTCGTCGTCACCGGGCATCGAGCTTCTCTTACCGTAAAGCATATGGTAAGCATTTTGGTATAACTTGTCGCAACGCGTGTAGGGGTGGCCGGTGTCAGAAGCAGTGCTCAGCGAACGTCGTGGACGAACCCTCATCATCACAATCAATCGTCCGGAGGCCCGCAATGCGGCCAACAAGGCGGTCGCCGAAGGCCTGGCCGCCGCCTGCGACGAACTCGACGGCACCCCGGAACTATCGGTGGCGGTGCTGACCGGCGCCGGCGGCAACTTCTGCGCGGGTATGGACCTCAAGGCGTTTGCAGCCGGCGAACTGGCGTATGTACCGGGCCGGGGTCTGGGCTTCACCGAACGCCCGCCCCGCAAGCCGATCATCTCCGCGGTCGAGGGTCACGCGGTGGCCGGTGGCACCGAGCTGGTGCTGGCCACCGACCTGGTGGTGGCCGCCAAGGGGGCGAAATTCGGTATCCCGGAAGTCAAAAGAGGTCTGGTGGCCGCCGGTGGCGGTCTGCTGCGGTTGCCGCACCGCATCCCTTACCAGAAGGCGCTGGAGTTGGCTTTGACCGGGGAGAGTTTCACCGCCGACGAGGGCGCCCAATGGGGTTTCGTCAACGTGCTGACCGAGCCGGGCGAGGCGCTGAACGGGGCGATCGAGTTGGCCGAGCGGATCACCGCGAACGGTCCGCTCGCGGTGGCGGTAACCAAGGAGATCATGGTGAAGGCCGCCGGCTGGTCCCAGGACGAGATGTGGGCCAAGCAGGGCGAGCTGATCGCGCCGGTGTTCGCCTCCAAGGACGCCAAAGAAGGCGCCATCGCGTTCGCCGAGAAGCGCGCCCCCAACTGGACCGGCGCCTGATCCCGGCGGGTAGTCGTGGATCTGGGCTTGCGCGACGCGCGCGCCGTCGTCGTCGGCGGCGGCCGCGGCATGGGGTTGGCCACCGCCCGCTGCTTGGCCGACGACGGCGCGCGCGTCGCTGTCGTGGCGCGCACGGCCGCCGACCTTGACCGCGCGACCGACGACCTGGCCCGGCGCGGCAGCCCAGACGCGCTCGGGTTGGTCGCCGACGCCTGCGACGAACAGCGCATTGAGCAGGTCTTCGCCGAGCTCGGTGAGCGTTGGGGCGGCGAACTCAACATCCTGATCAACACCGCCGGACCCGATGTGCAGGGCAGCTTCGACGAGCTCACCGACGAGCAGTGGCGCCGGGCCATCGACCAGGGCGCGATGGGGATGGTTCACGCCGTGCGGGCGGCATTGCCGTTGCTGCGCAACGCGCAATGGGCCCGGATCGTGAATTTCTCGGCACAATCCACACAGCGCCAAAGCACCGTGCTGGCCGCCTACACCGCGGCTAAGGCAATGGTCAACAGTGTCTCGAAGAACCTGTCGCTGCTGCTGGCCCCCGATGAGATCCTGGTCAACGTGGTCTCCCCGGGCAGTGTCGCCTCCGAGGCGCTGACTGGCTGGGCCCGCTCGATCGGGGTGGACGGTGATGACCCCTACCGGCTGATGGGCGCCATCACCGAGCATTTCGGTCATCCGGCGCACCTGCCACGGGCCGGCCTGCCGGACGAAGTGGGCGCGGTGGCGGCCTTTCTGGCCTCGCGCCGCAACTCGTACATGACCGGGGCCAACGTCAACGTCGACGGCGGCTCGGATTTCCTCTGATCGGAGCGCCCGAAACCAGCCCTGACCTGCTGACATGACAGTTCGCGCCAGGATCGGCGTGGGTTGCGGAATGCGCTACCGAAAGGTATACAGTAAGAATCATTCCGAAGGATTCCCAAGGTGCGGAGGTGCGGGATCGATGGCCGCTGCCGACGACGGCACGCTCGTTGACGCAGGCGCCGCGGTTCGCTACGAGGCGCGAGACGGCGTCGCGGTGCTCACCTTCAACCGGCCGCAGCGGCTCAACTCCTGGGGCGCGGACACCGCAGCGGGCCTGTACGCGGCGATCGACCGCGCCGAGGCGGACCCCGACGTGCGGGCGATCGTGCTGACCGGCACCGGCCGCGGGTTCTGTGCCGGCGCGAGCCTGGGGCCCACCACGAGCCTCGAGGAGGATGGGGGCGACAGCTCAAAGACCGATGTCGCCCAACTGGTCGGGGACCGGCCGGCTTACTTCCTGACCGAACTGCGCAAGCCGGTCATCGCGGCGATCAACGGCGCCTGCGTCGGTATCGGGCTCACCCACGCGCTGATGTGTGATGTCCGATTCGCCGCTGCCGGAGCCAAGTTCGCCACTGCGTTCACCCGACGCGGCCTGATCGCCGAACACGGCATCACCTGGATCCTGCCGCGACTTGCCGGCGGGGGGGCGGCGATGGATCTGCTGCTGAGCGGTCGGACATTTCTCGCCGAGGAGGCCCGCGAACTCGGCCTGGTCAACCACGTCGTCGCGGGCGACCGGCTGCTGGAACGCGCCATGGACTACGCGCGAGACATCGCCGCGAACTGCTCACCGGCATCACTGGCGGTGATTAAAGCACAGGCCTACCGCGCTGCGCTCGACGACGTCGCGGCGGTGAGCGCGCGCGCCGAGACGCTGATGTACGAGTCGCTGCAGCGGCCCGACCTCATCGAGGGCATCACGAGTTTCTTCGAGAAACGCCCGCCGAACTTCCCGCCTCTCATGCAGAAAGGTTGAGTACATGACTGCCACACCTGAACGGCTCCCGTACTTGGCCGTTGACGTCGACAACCACTACTACGAGCCGCTGGACGCCTTCACTCGGCACCTGCCCAAGGAATTCCGCAGCCGCGGTGTCCAGATGCTGCAGGACGGCAATCGCACCCTGGCGGTGTTCGGCGGGGTCGTCAACCACTTCATCCCGAACCCGAGCTTCGACCCGATCATCGAACCCGGCTGCCTCGATCTGCTGTTCCGCGGCGAGATCCCCGAAGGTGTGGACCCGGCGTCGTTGATGAAGCTCGACCGGCTCTCCGAGCATCCCGAATACCAGAACCGCGACGCCCGCGTGCAGGTGCTCGACCGGCAGCGGCTGGAGACGGTGTTCATGCTGCCGACCTTCGCCTGTGGTGTGGAGGAGGGACTCAAGCACGATATCCCCGCCACCATGGCGTCGGTACACGCGTTCAACCTTTGGCTCGACGAGGACTGGGGCTTCGACCGTCCCGACGGCCGTCTGATATCCGCACCGATCATCTCGCTGGCCGACCCCGAGAAGGCCGTCGACGAAGTCGAATTCGTGATCAGCCGCGGTGCCAAGCTGGTGTGTGTGCGTCCGGCGCCGGTGCCCGGCGAGGTTCGGGCCCGGTCCCTCGGTGACCCGGTGCACGACCCGGTGTGGGCGCGCCTTGCCGAGGCGGGCGTCGCAGTCGTCTTCCACCTGTCCGACTCCGGTTACATGGCGATCCCTGCGTTGTGGGGCGGCAGCGGTGTGTTCAAGGGATTCGGCAAGCGCGACCCGCTGGACATGGTGATCATGGACGATCGCGCGATCCACGACACCATCGCCTCGATGATCGTGCACCAGGTGTTCACCCGTCACCCCAAGCTCAAGGTGGCCAGCATCGAGAACGGCTCGTACTTCGTTTACCGGCTGATCAAGCGGTTGAAGAAGTCGGCCAACAATGCGCCGTACCACTATAAGGAAGATCCGATCGAGCAGCTGCGCAACAACGTCTGGATTGCCCCCTACTACGAGGATGACGTGAAGCTGCTAGCCGAGACCATCGGCGTCGACAAGATCCTGTTCGGTTCGGACTGGCCGCACGGTGAGGGCCTGGCCGACCCGACCACCTTCACCGCCGACATCCCGCAGTTCCCTGAGTTCAGCGTGGAAGATACCAGAATGGTGATGCGGGACAACGCATTGACCCTGCTGGGTGATCCGAATCGTACTGCACCAGGCGCCGCCCACCTGGCAGCTTCGGTCTGACGGTGGGCGAATGGACGATCGGCGGCGTCGTTGACGCGATCGCGGAGGTCGTGCCCGATCGTGAGATGACGGTATGCGGCACCCGGCGTAGCACGTTTGCGCAGAGTGCCGAGCGCACCCGCCGGCTGGCCAACTTCTTGGCCGGCCGCGGGCTGGGCGTCCGGCGAGAGCGTGCGGAGCTGGCGAACTGGGAGTGCGGCCAGGACCGGGTCGCTCTGCTCATGCACAACGACCTGTACCCCGACATGATGGTCGGCTGCCTCAAGGCGCGGACCGGTCCGGTCACCGTCACTCACTACTACACCCCGGTCGACGCGGGCGAGCTGCTGGACTACTTGCGGCCCCGTGCGGTCATCTTCCATGCGAGCCTGGAGGCGAAATTCGCCGACACGCTGCGGGATTGCGGGGCCGACCTGCTGATCCGCATCGACGACGGCGCGGCCGACGCGCCGATCCTGGACGCGACATCGCTGGATGATGCGCTGGCGCAAGGCGATACCGATCAGCAGATCGCGCCGTCCCCGGACGACGTGCTGATGATCTGCACCGGGGGGACCACCGGCAGCCCGAAAGGTGTGCTGTGGCGCCAAAGCGACATCTACGTCTCGTCGATGGTCGGCGACGACCATGCGTCGGCCGCGGAAATCCACCAGAAAGTGCAGTACGCCGGCCCGCCGTGGTTCGCGCTGTCGCCGCTGATGCACGCCGCGGGTCTGTGGACGGCGTTCTCGGCGATTTTGAGCGGGCAGACGGTGATCCTCAACGACACCCGCACCAAGTTCGACCCCCGTGCGGTATTGGAAACCGTCGAGCGGGAGAAGGTCGGCTTGATGACCATGGTCGGCGACGCCTACGCCGCACCACTTGTCGCCGAACTGGGCCGCTCGGATTACGACCTATCGTCGCTGCACTCGATCGGAACCGGCGGCGCGGCAACGAATCCGAAATATCAGGCGGCACTGCTGGAATACCTTCCGCAGATCACCCTGATCAATGGGTACGGGTCATCGGAGACCGGGAACATGGGCTTCGGGCGCAGTCAGCGTGACGCGCGGCGCGACACCTTCGAGTTGCGGACCGGGGGATCGGTGGTTTCGCAGGACCGTACCCGGTTCCTGCAGCCAGGTGATCCCGAGGTCGGCTGGGTGGTGCGGACCGGCCGGATCCCGCTCGGCTACTTCGATGACGCCGACGCGACCCGACGCACCTTCTGCGAGGTCGACGGTCAACGGGTGGTGATCTCCGGAGACCGGGCCTCGATCGAGGAAGACGGAACCCTGCGTTTCCTCGGTCGCGATGCACTGGTGGTCAACACCGGCGGGGAGAAGGTATTCGTCGAGGAGGTCGAAGAAGTGCTGCGCGCCCACCCCGGGGTCGCCGACGCGCTGGTGGTGGGACGTCCCAGCGACCGGTGGGGCGAAGAACTCGTTGCGCTGGTGGCACTGCAGTCGGACGCCGATATTGACCTGCTGGCCGCAGAGTGCAGATCGGTGCTGGCCGGATTCAAGGTGCCCAAGGAGTTCATCGTCGTCGCACAGGTGCGCCGACTGGGTAACGGCAAGGCCGACTACCGCTGGGCGAAACGCCAGGTCAATGAAGAGGTTCCTACGGCATGAGAGCAATCGACTGCCTGGTCAATGTGCACTTCGGCGAGAGCGAGCAGCCGGCCTGGATGCGCAAGACGCGCGACGAGTACTTCAAGGGGCCGGCGTCGATGTTCGATCCGGTCGACATGTCGGCGCTGCTCGACGAGATGGACGCCAACGGTGTCGCCAAGGCCGTGCTGATGGACAACCTGGCCAAGCCGTCGGTGACCGCGCGAAAGTTCGTGGCGGACAGGCCGGATCGTTTCGCCCTGGCGATGGGCGGGGCGAATCTGCTGCGGCCGGTGCCGTCGCTGCGCGAACTCAGTGCCGTCGTCAAGGACCTGCCGGTCGCCTACGCCGTGGTGGGGCCCAGCTTCTGGGGCGATGGCCAATACCCGCCCAGTGACGCCGTCTACTACCCGCTGTACGCCAAGTGCGCCGAACTGGACCTGCCGCTATGTGTCAACACCGGCATTCCGGGACCGCCCATCCCCGGTGAGGTGCAGCATCCGATCCACCTGGACCGGGTCTGCGTGCGCTTCCCGGAGCTGCGGCTGTGCATGATCCACGGCGCCGACCCCTGGTGGGACGTTGCCATCCGGATGCTGATCAAATACCGCAACCTGCGGCTGATGACCTCGGCATGGTCGCCGAAACGGTTGCCGGAAGCCCTGCTGCACTACCTGCGCACCCGGGGCGCCGACAAGATCATCTTTGCCTCCGACTGGCCGGTGCTGCGGATGAACCGCGTGGTGCCCGAAGCACTCGCACTGGACCTGCCCCCCGAGGTGATGGACAAGTACCTGTACCGCAATGCTGCGGACTTCTTTTTCGCCGATCTACGCGCCCCCGAACAGGAGAGCTGATATGGACCGTTTCGAGCTGCGCAGGCTGGACTACAGCCTGACCGAGGATCACCAGGCGCTGCAGGCCGCCTACAAGCAGTTCTTCACCACCCACTGCGATATCGAAACCGTGCGTGCCGCCGAGGAATCCGGCTTCGACAAGAATCTGTGGGAGCGGCTGTGCGCGATGGGCGCCACCACCATGGCGCTGCCGGAGTCGGTCGGTGGCGACGGCGCGACCCTGGTGGACCTCACCCTGGTCGCCGAGGAGATCGGCCGGGCGCTGGCCCCGGTGCCGTGGATCGACCATGTCTGCGCCGCACGGCTACTGGAACGACTCGGCGCGCTGTCGCACGGCGACATCGTCACCGGGACACGCTTGGTCGCGTTCGACCCGCATCAGGACAGCGCTGTGGGGCCGCGTCTGCTGCCCACCGGTTCGATCGCCGACGAGATCATCGTCCGCGATGGTGACCAGATCGTCCGCCTGGTCTTCGATACCCGGCCGGCGACCGTCGACAACATCGGCCGGCTGCCGATGGCCTGGATCGACCCGGACACTGCCGACGCCCGGACCGTGCTGGCCGAAGGTGTCCAAGCCGCCGCGGAATACCAGCGGGCGCTGGATGAATGGCGGCTGCTGACTGCCGCCGCGCTGGTCGGGATGGTGGAGCAGACCATGATGATCGCCGCGGAGTTCGCCAAGACCCGCTACACGCTCGGGGTGCCGATCGGGACCCTGCAGGCGATCTCACACCCGCTGGCGAACATGGCCATCACCGTTGCCAGCGGGCGCAATCTGGCCTACCGCGCCGGATGGTTCATGGACAACGAGCCCGATGAGCGGCCGGAGCTGGCCGCCTCGGCGTTCGTGTTCATGGCCGAGGAAGCCGCCAAGGCCGCCACCATGGCGGTGCACATCCAAGGTGGTCTCGGGGTCTCGGCGGAGGCCGCGGCCACGGCATATCTGGTGCGGGCGCGCGGCTGGCCATTGGCCGGCGGCGACCCGGGTGCCAGCGCATGCCGCATCGCCGAGTTCGTCGCCGCCCGCGAAACCGCCGCCCGCGAAACCGCCGCCCGCGCAGCCGAATAGGACACCGAACATCATGGACTTCTCACGACCCCAACTGACCGACGACGACCTTGCCTTCCTCGAAGAGGCACGCGCCTTCCTCGCTACCCACGTCACCGAGGACGTCAAGCGCCGCGACCGCGAGACCGGTGACAACTTCGACGAAGGCGTGCACCTGGCGCTGGGCGCCGCCGGCTACCTGGAAAAGGAATGGAAGACCGAGGCCGACGGCGGCTTCTCCCGGGTGCGGCGACGCATCTGGGAACTGGAGAAGCGCCGCGCACACGTGCCCTGGGTGACCTGGGGGACCACCGCGATGGTGGCGCGCTCGGTGGCGTCGTTCGGTTCGCCGGAGCTGTGCGACGAGATCCTGCCCGGCGTCTTCAGCGGCCACATCCGGCTCTGCCTGGGCTACACCGAACCCGAAGGCGGCTCCGACGTCGCGACCTGCAAAACCCGCGCGGTCCGGGACGGGTCGAGCTGGGTGGTCAACGGCTCCAAGATGTTCACCACCGGCGCCCACAACTGCCAGTACGTTTTCTTGATCACCAACACCGACCCGGAGGCGCGAAAGCACAAGAGCCTGACCATGTTCCTGGTGCCACTGGACTCCCCGGGTATCGAAATTCAGGGCCTGCGCACCGTCGACGGCGATCGCACCAACATCGTCTACTACAGCGATGTCCGCGTCGACGACAAATACCGGCTGGGGGAAGTCAACGGCGGCTGGACGGTGCTGCGCGAACCGCTCAACGTCGAACACGGTGCCGTGGACGCCGATCCCGACGGGTTACAGGATGTGTCGATCATGATGCACCAGGCCGGCTTCATGGCCGAGGCCGTCGACAAAGCCGGCGCGGTCGTGGGGCGGTCGGGACGCATCGACGATCGTTCGGTGGCCTACCGACTCGGTCGGGCCGCAGCGCGGGTGGAGGCGTCCCTGTCGGCCCCGTCCATCTTCGGCCGGGTCGCGCTCGCGCAGACGATGCGCGACGTGTCACCGGATCTGATGGACCTGCTCGGCAGCGCATCGGCGCTGCCGATCGGCACCGACGGCGCCATCGACGACGGTGCGTCCGATTACGTCTACCGGTTCGCTCCGCTGGTCGGCATCTACGGCGGCACCCTGGAGGTGTTCCGGAACATGATCGCCCAGTACGTGCTCGGGCTGGGCAAGCCGAATTATTCGCCGCCGCTGGTCAAGTGACGGCGGTGTCGCCCTCGTCGGCCCGCTTGGCGAAGGCGCGTGTCGCTGCCTGCCGGGCCGAGTTGGCAGCGGGGAAGCCGACGTAACCGGTGGTGTGATAGACCACTTCGGCCAGTTCGCCGCGGGTCAGGCCATTCTGCTCGGCGATCCGGAAGTGCGACTCGAGTTCCTCTTCGGCGCCCAGCGCTATCAGCATGCCCAGCGTGAGCAGACTGCGGTCCCGGCGTGCGAGGCCTTCGCGTGACCAGAGCCGGCCGAAGACACCTTCGACGCCGATATCCATGAGTTCCGGCGCGAACCCGTGGTGGAAATCGACGTCGCCGTCGGGCAGTACCCCCGGCAGCATCTCCCGGAAAACTCGAAGACCTTCGGCACGCCAGTCCGTCATACGCTCATCCCTTTGGGTAGGTGTGGATCAGTTGGGTTGCAGGATACGGTGATTCAGTAGACTTCGTCACTCGACGATGCGGCCCATTCGCCGCGTGGTCAAGCCGTCGTGATCCGGCGGTGGTAGCGCGACGGGGCTTCGCCGGCGAACCTGGTGAACGCCCGGGTGAACGCCGACAGGCTGTCGAACCCGACGGCCGTCGCCGTCTGCTGCACCCCCTGATCCGGGGCCGCCAACAGCGCCATCGCCTGCAGCATCCGCGCGTGCAGCAGATACGTCCGCCACGACATCCCGGTCACCGCTTCGAACTGCCGGCGCAGCGTGCGCTCGGAGACCGCGACCGCGCGACCGACGTCGGCTGCCGTCACCGACGACAGGTGCGCCTTGGTGTAGACCATCGCCGGGCCCACGATCGGGTGATCGGACACCGGTAGGCTCAGCGGGGCCTCATGGTCGAGTGCTGCGGAGACCAGATGACCCAGCGTGCGGAAGAAGTCGTCGGAGACGGTGTCGCCGTCGGATCGCTCGATCGGCCAGCGCAGTGAGTACAGCATCATCTCCCGGATCAGCGGCGAGACGGTCAGGATGCGGGCGCGGTCACCGGCATGCGCCACCAGTTCGGGGTCGAACATCACCGCCACGGTGCGCACCTCCGGGCGCATGACGGCCTGATGCTCCAGCCCGGCCGGAATCCAGGCCGCCTGCTGCGGCGGCAACAGA
>CAYNJD010000052.1:0-10772 GCA_964397355.1 uncultured Mycobacterium sp.
TCTTGGCGCAGGTCGGGAAGCACGGGGACGCTCATCGTCCCAGGGTATCGGCGAACGCCGGATCCGACGAAACTGCCCCGCTGGACCTCCGCTACACCGACACCGTGCGACGCCGCTGGTCGATGATCCGGCCCAGCTCCTGCAGCAACAGCGGCTTGTGCATCACCAGGTCTTCGATGTGTTCGCGGGCGATCACCACCGCGGTCACTTCCTCCAGCGCGTAGGCGTCGAATTGGCAGGCCTGCCGGGTCAGCGTGGTCACCCCGAGAAAGGCGCCGTGGCGCAGCGTGGTGTCCGGCACGCTCGGGTCGTCGCCGGTGAGCCGGACGCTGCCTTCGGTCAGGAAGGTCATCGCGGTCGGCACCTGGCCGGCCTGCTCGAGTACCTCGTCGGCGCCGTAGCGGACCACGGTGGCGTACGGCGCCAGCGCCTGCTGGTCGGCGTCGGTCAGCCGCAGTGCCGGTGCCACCACCGTGCGCAGCGCATCGGCCACCCGCTCCGGCGTCGAGAACTCGTCGTCGGCGTCGTCGAGGTGCAGCCCCTCACGCCGGGACGCGTACCAGAGCCAGCGCAGGAAGGTGGCCTGCGCCGCACCGTCGTCGCCCGGGGAGTCCAGTGCGATGGTGGTCTGGTACTCGCCTCCGCCGAGCGCCACCGAACCGGGTGCCTCGCCGGTGGTTCGCAACGGCAGTGCCGCGGCGACCCGCGTCAGCAGGGCGCATACCCGATCCGGGGGGTCGGCGACGGCGAACGTCGTGGTGACCGACACCCGGTGCACGCCACCGGATCGGCTGATGTTGGTGAATGAGGTGCCGGCCAGCACGGAGTTCGGGGTGACCTGCAGCCCGCTGGCGGTGCTGATGTGCACCGCCCGCCAGTTCACCTCGACGACCCGGCCGCGCGCGGTGGGGGTCGACAGCCAGTCGCCGATCCGGAACGGCTGCTCGAACAGCATGAACAGACCGGAGACGATCTGGCCCACCGAATTCTGCAGCATCAGACCGATGACCACCGAGGTCACGCCCAGCGCAGTGAACAGGCCGCCGATCTTGGCGCCCCAGACGTGGGACAGGATCAGCGCCAGGCCGATACCGATCAGCAGGAATCGGGCGACGTCGATGAAGATCGTCGGGATCCGGTTCCGCCAGGACCCTTTCGGAGCACTCTGGAAGAACGTGACGTTGAGGCCGGACAGCAGTAACAGCAGCAGCATGAAGCCGAACGCGGTGTAGATGACCCGCACCGTCGGGTCCTGGGAGGGCACGCCGGCCACCGGAACCAGCAGCGCCAGCAGCGCGCTCAGCGGCACCAGGTAATTGCGCACCAACGCCACCGGCCGGGTCAGCGAGCTGCCCCGACGCGCCAGCGCCACGTGCCATTCGGTGAGCACGATCAGGCTGGCGGGCAGCCCGACCGCGACACCGACCGCCCAGTAGAACCATGTTCCGAAGACGTTCACGGCTGCTCCGACAATCGCCAGGTCTGCTGCTCGGAGTCGCCGATCCTCACAGCGCCGGCCGGGGTGAACGCCGCGGCGTCGCCGAGCATGTCGCGCACCACGGTGGTGACGTAGATGCCGGGTTCTGATGTGCTGCCGCGCAACTGGTAGGTGAGGTTGACCGCCGAGCCCCACAGGTCGTAGGTGACCCCGGACCGGCCCACCAGGCCGCTGACGACCTCCCCGGTGTTGATCCCGGCCCACAGCGTCAGCCGATGCCCGGTCTTGACGTCGAACCGGTCGACGATGCGCTGCATCTCGCACGCGAACTCGACGATGCGGTGCACGCCGTCCAACCGCGGGGTGGTCAGGCCGCAACCGGCCAGATAGCCGTTGTACATGGTCCGGATTCGTTCGACGCCGACGACTTCGGCCGCCGCGTCGAACTGCCGGACCAGCTCGTCGACGATCGTCACCAGCTCGTTCGCCGAGACCTCCGACGACAGTTCGTCGATGCCGTGCAGTTCGGCGTAGACGACGCTGACGTTGTGATGTTCCTGCGCGATGGACTCTTCGCCGCCACGGTACCGCTGCACAACCGACTCGGGCATCAGCGACAGCAGCAACTCGTCGTTCTGCTTGCGCTGCTCGTTGAGCAGCTCCTCCTTGGTCCGCAGGCTGCGGCTCATGTCGTTGAATGCCTTGGTGAGATCGCCGATCTCGTCGGCCGAGCGGGTCGAGACCGCGGCGCTGTAGTCGCCGGCGCTGATCCGCTGCGCGGCGGACTGCAGCCGCCGGATCGGGCGAAGGAACAGCCGCGCAAGCAGCATCGCCAGCACACAGATGGCGAAGATGACGGCGGTGGTGGCCAGCACCACCCGTTTGCTGAACGCCGTGACCCCGGCGTAGGCGTCGGAGTAGTCCCTGGTCGCCAGGATCGACCACTGCAGGTCGGAGTTGGGGATGGTCAGCGGTGCGTACGCCGTCAGCTCCCGGTTGCCCAGGTAGTCATATCCGGTGTTGAGCGTGCCGGTCTGGCCGCGTTGCGCGGCATGCAGTCCCGGGGCGCCCACCGGCTGCACCAGGGTGGTGGTCCCCAGCTGCAATGCCTTGTCCACCGTCGCCACCGCCGTGCCGGCCGCTACCGCTTCGCGGCGATACTCCTGGGGGTCCTCCAGGAACAGTCGCGAATCGGAGCGCATCAGATCGTCCGGCCCGGCCAGATACGTCTCGGTGGTGTGCCCCAGGCCGGCGGCCTTCCAGTCCCGGTTGGCGGTCATGATCCGGTTGACCTTCGCGCTGGGCAGCGGCAGCGCCAGCACCCCTTCGACCTTGCCCCTGCTGCCGACCGGCGACACCAGCCAGGCGGTGGGCGTGTCCAGGCTGGGCTGGTACGGCTGGTAGTCGGTGATCCACACGAAGTTGACCGCGTTGGACGCCAGCGCCTTGCGGTAGGCGTCGCGCAGCCCGGATTCACGGTAGGGGCCGGTGAGCACATTGGTACCCAGGTCCACACCCTTGTTCACGGTGTAGACCACGTTGCCCCGGCTGTCCAACAGCAATGCGTCGGTGTAC
Source organism: uncultured Mycobacterium sp. (assembly GCA_964397355.1). Lineage (GTDB taxonomy): Bacteria > Actinomycetota > Actinomycetes > Mycobacteriales > Mycobacteriaceae > Mycobacterium. The sequence continues at coordinate 3,014 of CAYNJD010000052.1, forward strand.
TCGTTACGTTGGACGATTTCGGCGAAAAAGCTGTTGAACTCGGCGTTGGCCGCCGACCAGCCACTGCCGTCGCCAACGTCGTCGGGCTTCTTGGCCTGCCCCGCGAACGGTGCGGTGTAGTGCGCCTGCAGGTAGCGCTGCGCGGTCGAAGTCGGCAGCAGTGCGGCGATGTCGGCCTGTTCGCCGGTCCGTTTGGCCAACGCTCTGATGAAATTGTTGCGGTAGTAGCCCACGATCGCCCGCTGCTGGTCGGGAGTGACTGCGGCACTGCCGAGTTCGTCGAAGCCCGCAGTGAATGCCTTGAGAGCGTTGGACGCCGTTGCTCCCCCGCTGACAACGACCAGAGAATTCGTCATCTCGGCGAACAGACTGGTCACCGCCCGGCGCTGCGCTTCGCGCGCCTGCACCAGTTTGCTCGTCGCCGCCCGCTGTAATTCGGCTGCGCCGTACTGGAACTCAACGAATCCGACCACCGCGACCGAGGCGATGCTGGTCAGCAGCAGGATAAGCATCAGCTTGGTTTGAATACTGATCCGGGACGGTAAGCGCCGGCGCCGTTGCTCATCGCTCGCCGTGGCCAATGCCGACGCTGCCGAGTCCACTCGGCGCTCCCTTCCCCGGTTACCGGACGGTTCCACACCTTAAAGGATTCCCCACGTCCCTCGGCCATGAATGCGAAGCTGGACTGATGGCAACGCGGGTGTGCGTAGTGGGCAGTGTGAACTTGGACGCCGTATTCACCGTGGCCGCGCTGCCCGCTGCGGGTGAGACGGTGCTGGGGTCGGCGCCGAGCACTCACCCGGGCGGGAAGGGCGGCAACCAGGCTGTTGCGGCCGCCCGGGCCGGTGCGGACGTCGCGTTCGTCGGGGCGGTGGGCGATGACGACGCGGGTGCGCGGCTGCGCCGGCATCTGGAGGACAACGGCGTCGGCACCGCCGGGCTGACGACACTCGGCGAGCCCAGCGGGTCGGCGATCATCACGGTGGACCCGGCCGGGGAGAACACCATTGTGGTGGCCCCGGGCGCCAACGCCGCGCTGACGCTGGATGCCGGCCAGCGTGACCTGATCGCCGGGTCCGACGTGCTGCTGCTGCAGTTGGAGATTCCGATCGCCACGGCCACCGCTGCTGCCCGAGCGGCTCGCGAGGCGGGGGTGACCGTGATCGTCAACGTCTCCCCGGTCGGGCCTGACGTGACCGAGCTGGCCGGGCTGACCGATGTCGCGGTGGTCAACGAGACCGAATCCGCACGGTTCGAGCATCGGGTACCGCATCGGGTGGTCACGCTCGGGGCGCGCGGCGCCCGCTACACCGGAGCCGACGGCACGGTGGAGGTGCCGTCGCCGGTGGTCGATGCCGTCGACACCTCCGGCGCGGGTGACGTCTTCGCCGGCGTGCTGGCGGCCGAATGGCCCGGCGGCATCGCCCGGGCGTTGCGGCGGGCCTGTGCGGCCGGGGCACTGGCGACGCTGGTGGCGGGGGCCGGCGAGTGCGCGCCGCGCGCCGAGGCGATCGACGAGGCGCTGGCCGGCTTGCCGGACTGATGCCCGGCGGGGCTGGTTCCAGCCGCGTTGAGTCTGCGCTCACGGCGGTAGTCGTCGGCGTGTCGCCGACCTGGACGCAGTCTCAACGCTTCTGCTCACACCCGAACGTTGAACCCCAACTCGACGTCGGATGCGGCCTGCCCGCTGCGGATCCCCCAGTTCTCCCGGTCCACCTCGTGCAGCGTGATCATCACGTGGTCGGTCGGGATACCCAGCGTCGCAAGGCGTTCGACGATCTCCGCGTAGAGTTTCCGCTTGGCTTCCAGGGTGCGGCCGGTGAAGCAGTCGATCGAGACCAGAGTGCGGTACTCGGGTCGGGTGAGTTTTTCCGGGACTGCGAACCGGTGCGGCTCATGAACCACCAGCCGGACGTTCTTGTCGTCGGCGGGCGTCTGGAAAGCCGCCACCAGCGCGCCGTGAACAGCGTCGATGATGGCGACTTCCTCGGCTTGCGAGTAGCGGCGGCGAACCTCGATCAGCACGGTCGGCATGAGCTACTTCCTACCAGAACCGCAGCGCAGCGCGGTCTCATTACGGGCGCAGCTCGACGAATCCCGCGGCGCTGAAATCTCCATCGAAAGCAAAGGCGTTGGCCAACTTCCTCTTTCGCATCAGCGCAAAGCTTGTGGCATCGACCAAGGCGTACCCCCGCTCGTCGTGGCGGGTCAACCACTCCCACGCCTGATCTTCAACGTCTGCAGCAATGTGTTCGACCCGCACGCTTGCGCTATGCCGGATGGCCGCAGCGCCGATTTAGCAGCGCCCATGTCTCGCCCAGGACGTGATCGGAAGTCACCACTACACCGGGTCTGGCCGTCCACAGTGCCTTGGCGGTTTCATGCCGCGCATCCCGGGCGTTGCCGAGAGCAGCCCAGAACGACGTGTCGACGAAGATCATCCGGTGGGTCCATAGACCACGTCGTCGACGGACGCGGACAGATCGGGGTCTGCATCGAAAGACCCGATGAAGGCTTCTACGGGGTCTGGAGCCGGCATACGCAGGCGCTCCGCTACGAATTCCCGGATGAGCGCAGCTTTGGGCTTGCGCTGCCGGCGGGCTTCGACGCCCAGCGCCTGGTCAACGTCCTCTTCGATGTAGATCTACAAGCGCTTCATCACACGAATCCCACGCCGGATTCCTCAGTGAGGTATACATCAGTTTCGGGATCCGTCCCTAGCACCGCTGGGCTACTGGTCCGGTATCTCTCGTTCGATCTCGTCGAGCCAGATCCGCGCGGACATGTCCGACGGGGCCCGCCAGTCCCCCCGCGGCGACAGCGCGCCGCCGTGTAACACCTTGGGTCCGTTCGGCAGCGCCGAACGTTTGAACTGGCTGAAGGAATAGAACCGTTGCGCAAAGACTTTCAGCCAGCGCCGAATCTCGGCCAGCGAATATGCCTGCCGCTTCTCGGCCGGGTACCCGGGCGGCCAGCTGCCGACCTGCGCATCGTGCCAGGCATGCCAGGCCAAAAACGCGATCTTGGCCGGCGAGAACCCGTAGCGCAGCGCCTGGAACAGCGCGAAGTCCTGCAGCGCGTACGGACCCACGGTGTCCTCGCTGCGCTGGATCTCTTCACCGCCGGTGGTCGGCACCAATTCCGGGCTGATCTCGGTGTTGAGCACCGAGGCCAGCACGGCGCACACGTCGGCGTCGAACTCGCCGGAGTTGATCACCCAGCGGATCAGGTGCTGGATGAGCGTTTTGGGCACTCCGCCGTTGACGTTGTAATGCGACATCTGGTCGCCCACCCCGTAGGTGGACCAGCCCAGTGCCAACTCCGACAGGTCGCCGGTGCCCAGCACGATGCCGCCGCGCTGGTTGGCGATCCGGAACAGGTAGTCGGTGCGCAGGCCGGCCTGCACGTTCTCGAACGTGACGTCATAGACGGATTCGCCGCGGGCGAACGGGTGACCGAGCTCGGTCAGCATCAGCTGCGCACTGTCGCGGATGTCGAGTTCGGCGAACGTCACACCGAGAGCCTTGCTCAGCGCGGCCGCGTTGGCCTTGGTGCGCTCACCGGTGGCGAAGCCGGGCATGGTGAACGCCAGAATGTCACTGCGCGGCCGGTTTTCCCGGTCCATGGCGCGAGCGGCCACAATCAGGGCGTGGGTGGAATCCAGCCCGCCCGACACCCCGAGCACCACCTTGGGGTAGTTCAGCGCGCGCAGCCGCTGCTCCAGGCCGGACACCTGAATGTTGTAGGCCTCGTAACAATCCTGTTGCAACCGTTGCGGATTCGACGGCACGAACGGGAACCGCTCGATGGTGCGCTGCAGCCCGATGTCCCCGGACGGTGGCTGAAGGCTGAACTCCACCCGCCGGAATTCCGCCACCGCGTCCCGGTGGTGGCGACGGTTGTCGTCGAAGGTGCCTATCCGCAACCGTTCCGAGCGCAGCAACCCGAGGTCGACGTCGGCCACCGAGCGCCGGGGTTCGCCGGGGAAGCGTTCGCTCTCGGCCAGCAGGGTGCCGTTCTCCCAGATCATGGTCTGGCCGTCCCAGGCGAGGTCGGTGGTCGACTCCCCCTCCCCCGCGGCGGCGTAGACGTAGGCGGCCAGGCATCGCGCCGACGCCGACCGGGCCAGCAGCCGGCGGTCGTCGGCACGCCCGACGGTGATGGGGCTGCCGGACAGGTTGGCCAGCACGGTCGCCCCGGCCAGCGCGGCCCGGGCGCTGGGCGGCACCGGCACGAACATGTCCTCGCACACCTCGACGTGCAGCACGAAACCGGGCAGGTCGCTCGCGGCGAACAACAGGTCCGGCCCGAACGGGACATCGACACCGCCCAGCCGGATCGTCCCCCGCTCGCCGGCCCCGGCGGCCAACTGGCGGCCCTCGTAGAACTCCCGGTAGGTGGGCACATACGACTTGGGCACCACCCCGAGGATGCGCCCGCGGTGGACGACGACGGCGGTGTTGTAGACGCGGTGCGCATACCGCAGTGGCGCTCCCACCACCAATACCGGCAGCAACTCCGCCGACGCCGCGGCCAGATCATGCAGCGCCGCCTCGACCGCGTCGAGCAGGCTGTCCTGCTGCAGGATGTCGTCGATGGAGTAACCCGACAGCGTCAGCTCGGGAAACACCGCCAGGGCGACCTGCTCGGCGTGGCATTCGCGCGCCAGTCGCAGCACCGACTCGGCGTTGGCGGCCGGGTCGGCGAGCGTGGTGCGGTGCGTGCAGGCGGCAACCCGGGCGAACCCGTGCCGGTAGGCGCTGTAGAAGTCCATCAGGTGCCATTGTCGCCCCGACGGTGTCGATACGCAGCTTTCGGGTATCACAAAGGCCATGACCGATACCGCGGTGCTGGTCATCGACATGCTCAACGCCTACCGGCATGACGACGCCGAAACACTGGCCCATAACGTCGAAAAGATCATCGAACCGCTGGCCGAACTGGTCGAACGCGCCCGCGCCGGTGAGCATGCCGACCTGATCTACGTCAACGACAACTACGGCGATTTCACCGCCGGATTCGCCGAGATCGTCGATGCGGCGCTGCACGGCGCACGACCGGATCTGGTGCAGCCGATCCTGCCGGCGACCACCGACCGGAAGATCACCAAAGTGCGCCACAGCGCCTTCTATTCCACTCCGCTGGAGTATCTGCTGAGCCGGCTGCGGACCCGGCGGTTGGTCCTGACCGGGCAGGTCACCGAGCAGTGCATCCTCTACACCGCGCTGGACGCCTACGTCCGGCATCTTCCGGTGGTGATGCCGGTCGACGCCGTGGCACATATCGACGCCGACTTGGGCGGTGCCGCGCTGACGATGATGTGCCGCAACATGGCCGCGCGCCGCTCGACGGCCGCGGAATGCCTACGCTGACTGCGATGGACACCGCCGAACCGACGGTCTGCGACCTGCTGGCACTGTTGGCGGGCCGGCGAGTCGCGGTGCTCACCGGTGCCGGCATCTCCACCGACTCCGGCATCCCCGACTACCGCGGTCCGGACTCGCCGCCGAGCAACCCGATGACGATCGCCCAGTTCACCGGTGATCCGATCTTTCGGCAGCGCTACTGGGCCCGCAATCATGTGGGCTGGCGCCACATGGCCGACACCTCGCCCAACCTCGGGCATTCGGCGCTGGCCGCGCTGGAAGACGCCGGCGTGGTCAGCGGGGTGATCACCCAGAACGTCGACCTGCTGCACACCAAGGCCGGCAGTCGCCGGGTCATCGACCTGCACGGCGACTACGCGACGGTCGTCTGCCTGGCGTGCGGTGTGTCGATCGGGCGCGCGTCGCTGGCCGAACAGTTGGAGGAACTCAACCCGGGGTTCTCCGATCGGGTCGGCAGACCCGGGGCGATCGCGGTGGCACCCGACGCGGACGCCGTCGTCGCCGATACCGCATCGTTTCGCTATCTCGACTGCCACCGTTGCGGGGGGATCCTCAAACCCGACATCGTCTACTTCGGCGAAAGCGTACCCAAAGACCGTCTCGCCCGGGCATATTCGCTGATCGACGAAGCCGAGGCGCTGCTGGTGGCGGGCTCGTCGCTGGCGGTGTTCTCCGGCTACCGGTTCGTGCGCCACGCGGCGGCACGCGGTATCCCGGTCGCGATCGTCAACCGCGGCGCCACTCGCGGCGACGCGCTGGCGGCCGTCAAGGTCGACGGCGGCTGTTCGCCGGTGCTGGCGGTGCTGGCCGCCGAGTTGGCCTCGGCGATTTCGGCGCGATAATCGTCGCTGAGCGCACACAATCGCGCCGAAATCCGGCACGATGCTCGGGTGACGAAACAGCGCCTGAACGCCGATCAGCGCAACGCTTTCCTGGCCGCGGTGCTGGGCTGGTCGATGGACGCCTTCGACTACTTCATCGTGGTGTTCGTCTACGCCGACATCGCCAAGACGTTCGGGCACACCAAGACCGAGGTCGCGTTTCTGACCACCGCCACCCTGGTGATGCGCCCGGTGGGGGCACTGCTGTTCGGGCTGTGGGCCGACCGGGTGGGCCGGCGGCTGCCGCTGATGGTCGACGTCATCTGCTACTCGACGGTGGGGTTCCTGTGCGCGTTCGCGCCCAATTTCACCGTGCTGGTGGTGCTGCGGCTGCTCTACGGGATCGGCATGGGTGGCGAATGGGGGCTGGGTGCCGCGCTGGCGATGGAGAAGATCCCGCCGGAGCGCCGCGGCTTCTTCTCCGGACTGCTGCAGGAGGGCTATCTGTTCGGCTACCTGGCGGCCACGCTGGCCTCACTGCTGGTGACCGACTGGCTGGGACTGTCGTGGCGGTGGCTGTTCGGGCTGTCCATCCTGCCCGCGCTGGTCAGCCTGATCATCCGCTACCGGGTATCGGAGTCCGAGGTATGGCAGGCCACCCGGAATCGAATGCGGCTGACCCGCACCAGAATTCGTGATGTGTTCACCGACGCGAAGGTGATCCGGCGGTTCTGCTACCTGGTACTGCTGATGACGGCGTTCAACTGGATGAGCCACGGCACTCAGGATGTCTACCCGACGTTTCTGACATCAGCGGACGGGGCGGGGCTGCCCGCCGTCACCGCGAAATGGATCGCGGTGGTCTACAACATCGGCGGCATCATCGGCGGGCTGATCTTCGGGGCGCTGTCGCAGCGATCGGGCCGCCGCTACGCGATCATCTGGTGCGCCGTGATGGGTCTGCCGATCATGCCGCTGTTCGCGTTCTCGCAGAGCGCGGCCATGCTGTGCCTGGGCTCGTTTCTGATCCAGTTCTGCGTGCAGGGCGCATGGGGAGTGATCCCGGCGCACCTGACCGAGATGTCACCCGATGCGATCCGCGGCTTCTACCCCGGCGTGACCTACCAGCTCGGCAACCTGCTGGCCGCCTTCAACCTGCCGATCCAGGAACATCTGGCGGCATCGCACGGCTATCCGTTCGCGCTGGCGGTGACCTTGGTTCCGGTGCTGATCGCCGTGGCGGTGCTGACCGCGATCGGCAAGGACGCCACCGGACGGCACTTCGGGCCCGAGCCGGACAGTGCCCCGGTGTCAAGAGTCCAACTTCAGTGACTCAGCGGGCGCCAACGACGTGCTCTGCATCTATGGCCCGCCACCTGTGACGCTGTTCGAATACCCCGCCGTCGCCGCCGGAGGGCGGCACCGGAATCGGGCGACGGATTCGCACGACTGCCGGCAGAATTCGCGGTCATCGCCCCGAGCCCGTAGGCGCCGCCGTCAGAACGTGCAGGGCATGGCGCGGATGCCGTGGATGAAGCTGCCCGCCACATA
>CAYNJD010000052.1:10872-14421 GCA_964397355.1 uncultured Mycobacterium sp.
GTCAGAACGTGCAGGGCATGGCGCGGATGCCGTGGATGAAGCTGCCCGCCACATACTCCGGCTCGCCGGCCTCGATCCCCGGCAGTTGCCGCAACAACTCGCCGAACATGGCGCGCAACTGAGCCCGGGCCACGTGCGTGCCCAGGCAGTAGTGCTGCCCGCCGCCGCCGAACCCGAGATGCGGGTTGGGATCCCGGCTCAGATCCAGCCGGTCCGGATCGGGGAACACCGTCTCGTCCCAGTTGCCCGCCGCGTAGAACATCGCCACCTTGTCACCGGCCCGGATGGTCTGGCCGCCTAGTTCGTAATCGGTTGCGGCGGTGCGCCGGAACGTCATCACCGGCGTGGCGTAACGGATGAACTCCTCCACCGCGGTCCCGATACGGTTGTCGAGATCCTCCAGCAGCCAGGCACGCTGTTCCTGGAAGTCGGTCAGCGCTTTGAGTGCGTGGCTGGTGGTCTGCCGGGTGGTGTCGTTGCCGGCCACCGAAAGCAACACGAAGTAGGCGGCCACCTCGGCGTCGGTGAGCCGGTCGCCGTCGACCTCGGCGGTCACCAGGCTGCTGAACAAGTCGTCCCCCGGGCGCTCGCGGCGCTCGGCCGCCAGCGCGCCGGCCACTTGGTGCAGATAGGTCACGCTTTCGAACATGACCTCCAACGGGGCCCGTCCGGCGAGACAGACCGGATCATTGGCCGTCACCAGAGCGTCAGCGGCATGGGCCACCCGTTCCCGCTCGGATTCCGGGATTCCCACCATGTCCGACAACGTGCGCAACGGCAGTTCCTTGGCGCAATGCTCGACGAAGTCGGCTCCGCTGCCCGCGGCCCTCAGCTCGTCGACGATGGCTTTGGCGCTCGCCTTGATCGAGTCCTCGATGCGCCGCACCTGCCGGGGCGTGAAGGCCGCGGTGGCCAGTTTGCGCAGCCTGGTGTGCCGCGGCGGATCCATCGCCAGGAAGGACTGCGTTGTTTCCAGCAGCTGTTCGGGATAGTTCTCGAACTGCACACCCTTACCGGACAGGAACACCTCGTTGTTGCGGCTCACCGTGACGATGTCGGCGTGCCGGGTGACGGCCCAGAAGCCGGGGTCGTCGGGATCGGTGAGCATCGCGTCCTCGACCGGCGGATGCCAGCTCACCGGACGCTCGGCACGCAGTACGGCATAGGAGCGTTCCCGCTCGGCGGCGGTGGTCGACCAGAACGCGCGGGAAGACAGGTCGACCGGGTCATAGCCGCGAGTCGTGGCGGGCGGTGCGGTCATGGGACCTCCTCGGCTTATGACTCCGATCACAATCGGGTCCTGGCGACAATATGGCTAGACAGAATGTCTAGTCAAGGTGTCGCGGCAACCGTTAGGCTTTACCGCGTGGCATCCGTGACTCGCAAGCCCCCGAACAGCCGGCAGGAGCGGCGCGAGGAGATCGAGCATCGCCTACTCGACGCCACCGAGCGGCTGATGGGCGACGGCGCCAGTTTCACCGAACTCAGCGTGGACCGACTCTCCACCGAGGCCGGGATGTCGCGCGCCAGCTTCTACATCTACTTCGAGGACAAAGGCCACCTGCTGCGCCGGCTCGCCGGCCAGGTGTTCGGCGATCTCGCCTCGGGCGCCGAGCGCTGGTGGGGGGTGGCACATCGCCGCGATCCCGACGATGTCCGCGCCGCGATGGCCGCGATCATCGCCAGCTATCGGCGGCACCAACCGCTGCTGATCGCGCTCAGCGAGATGGCCGGCTACGACCCGCTGGTGGCGGCCACCTACCGGGAGTTACTGGTCGGCATCTCCGGCCGGGTGGCCCAGATCATCGAAGACGGCCAGGCCGACGGATCCATTCGCCGTTCGCTACCCGCGGCGACCACCGCCAGTGCACTGACCTGGATGGTGGAGCGGGCCTGCCAACAGGACCTACCGGGCCGAGGCGCCGACTACGATTCCGAGCTTGCCACCGCACTGACCGAAATAGTCTGGGGTGCGTTATATCTGAAGTCCGCTGACAAATAGGGGCGGATGCTACACCGCGTCCCGGCCGTTCCAGGCCGAGCGGTCATAGGAGCTTTCGATCCTGCGGCGCTGCTGTTCCAAGCGGGTGGGGCGCAGCGCATTTAGGCGGCAGGCAGGAGGCACCCGCGTCGGGGAAAAGACGTAGGTGATGTTTCCGCGGCGGACTCGACGGTTGTCGGGGTTGTTGATGTCGAGGCGGAAGTAGTTGTTGTGGATTGTCACCAGACCCAGCAGAGCGTTGCGGACGGCCAACGAATCAACATGTGCGGCAGGCAGGTTGGGGAAGTCGGCCATACCGTCGTACTGGCGGCACAGGTCGGTCACCGCGAACCGGGTGTTCTGCGGCACGCCGACGCCACCGTAGTCGGGCAGCCTCATGAACCGGACCAGCTTGGGATCGGCCTGATAGATACCGTGGAACGGCTGCTCAGGGTTGGCCAGCAGCAGAAACGACACCTTGCCGGCGGGAACCGAGGAGTCCGGCCCCCGCTCGCGCAGCCATTTGCAGGCAACCTGCGCCCCCATGCTCACGGCATAGACCAACACGTCGTCGGCATCGGGTGCGCCGTTGAAGTGTGCGGTCAGCATGTCGTCGAGGGCTTGCGCGCCGCGCGCCACCGCTTTGACCGCGGGAACATAGCGCAGGCCGTCGAAGTAGGTGTTGGGGTACCTGACGTTCCTGATGGTCTTGCCCTTGGTGACCGCACCGCGGCACATGAACCGCAGCAACCCATTCCATCCCGCGCCGTCGATGGTCAATACGGTAGTCATGCCGGCGGGTACTACACCGCGACCAGGTCGTCGGCATGCACCACCGGGCGACGGGCATCCGGCGCCAGCTGGGCACTGGTATGGCCGATCATGGCGCCCAGCTCCGCCGCGTCGTAGCCGACGACGCCGCGGGCCACCACCGATCCGTCCGGGCCGCACAGCTCGACGACATCACCGCCATGAAACCTGCCGGTCACCGCGGTGATCCCCGCCGCCAGCAGCGAGCGCCGCTTTGTCAGCACCGCCTCCACCGCACCGGCGTCCAACGTCAAGGTGCCCGCCGAGTCGGCGGCGTGGCGCACCCAGAACCTGCGCGCCGACAACCGTTGTGGCCGGGCCGCGAACACGGTGCCCACCGATGCGTCGGCCAGCGCCGAGGAGGCATCGGCCGCGGCGGCCAGCAACACCGGAACCCCCGCGTCGGCGGCCAGCAGCGCCGACGACAGTTTCGACACCATTCCGCCGGTGCCCAGATGACTGCTCTCACCGGCCACCACGCCGGTGAGGTCATCCGGGCCGGCTACCTCGGGGACCAGCCGAGCCGGCCCCTTGCGGGGATCGGCGTCGTAGAGGCCGTCGATATCGGAGAGCAGCACCAGCGCGTCGGCGCCGACCAGGTGCGCCACCAGCGCCGAGAGCCGATCGTTGTCGCCGAACCGGATCTCGTTGGTGGCCACCGTGTCGTTCTCGTTGACGATCGCCACTGCGTGCAGCGCCCGCAACCGGTCCAGGGTGCGCTGAGCATTGGTGTGCGACACCCGCATCGAGGTGTCCTG
>CAYNJD010000053.1:0-14381 GCA_964397355.1 uncultured Mycobacterium sp.
ACCACCGCACCCGGCCACCCCAACGACCACCACCACCAGCAGCGACCACAACCGGCTCACGGAATCATTCCTCCCGGCAGCGCCTGCCGAACCTCGTCGGGCACCGAAACACCGGGAAAATTGGTTCCCGGCCCGGCGACCGTCACCAGATGGCCATCCGGTGGGTCGCCGTCGCGGAATATCGCCCAACCATGCTCCAACGCAATATCGATCAGGCGAATCTCGGCCACATACCAACCCGGTTTCGGCGCAGCCTTACTGACGATCGCATACCGCGACACGTCATCAGGGCTGACACCCGATTGCTTGAGCGCCTCGAAGATCGCGGCATCGGACGGCAGCGTATTGGTCAGCGGCGCGGCAGTGGCCGCGGTCGACTTATAGACGTATACAACCGCGTCGTCGCCGCCACGGCAGGTGATCAACCACTCCATGGCACAGCTCATCCGATAATGCTTCTTGGTGACGGGACTATAGGCATCGACCGACGTCGGTACTTGTCCGCCGGCGTTGTTGAGGGCATCTCGAACGCTTTCGGCAAACGGACACGACGTGACGTCGTTTCCACGTGCAGCACCGCGATACACCCCGCCGACACTTACCCCGCATTCCACCGCACCTGCCGGAAGAACCGTCGGGAAATCCGAGGGCGCCGTGCTAACCGTGCTCGGAAGCGTCTTCCACGTCTCAGTCTGTTGGCCACTGGCGGTGTCCGAGCTACTTTGTGCAACAACATCTTTACGGATGTGCAAGAACACAAGAACAGCGCCGACCAACGCAATCAAGACCACCACGCCCGCGATGCCCAGAATCATGAGTCGTTTCCCGACGGCATCAGAGCTCTTCTCCGAAACCGTCGGTGTGGGCACGGGACCCGACTCATCGGACACCCAGAACTGCCAGCCCGCCGGCGCTGGAGGCCATGTCGGGTCGGGGTCCCAGTCCGCAGGTGGCGTCCAACCGGACGGCACCGGCCATCCCGGCGGGGCATTGAAGTGTTCGGCCATCCGCGGTTCCTCCCAGATACGAGGCTGATCAGTGAGGTCCGCCCTGGCTGCCGGGCGGGCCATATGTGTGCGGACCCTGCTGGAAATGCCGTGTCGCCTGTTGGCGGTAACCTGCATGCGCGGTCGCCGGGCCGCCGGTCACCGGCCCGGCCGATGTCGGAGGCGGACCCACCGGACCGGCCCACGTCGGTAGCGTGGACGGCGGTACGGCGGCGGTCATACCACCGGCGGAGGCGAACAAATCGGCCAGCCAGCAACAGATACAGCCACCGGCGAACACCCCAACCGACATCAGCCAATACGAGAACCAACCACCTTTCACGGCGAACCCGTGTTCGAAGCCGTAGATCGACCACCACACCAGCAACCCGGTCGGGATCAGGCCGAAAACCCACGCCGACTGACGGCGGCGGGCAATGCCCCAGGCGGCGACGAAGAGCACGACCGCGAGTGTCGGCGTGCGCATAATCCACATCATGACATCGGGCGACGGCGGCACCGGGTAGCTGACTCCGTCGTAATATCGCTTGCTCGACAACATCGTCATCAGGTTGACATCTCCGGAGGGGTTGTTCGCCAGCCCGATCAGTCCGGTGCCGATCAGTCCCAGCAGAATCGCAAGGGGCCGGCGGCTCGCGGCGCGGGCGCGCGATGCCACGCACAGGATGAAGAACACGTGCAGCCCGGTCAGAATCCACCACGGCTGCCACTGACTGGTGAAACCGGTCGACTCGTACATCGCTGCGTAGGCGATCAGGCTGGGAATCAGCAGAGCTGCGCTGACGAACGCCGCGGTCACCCCAGATTGTGGCGGTGCGGCGGCACCGGGAAACCGGGCCGCAGCTGACGAGGGCAGGTCGGCAGTCCCACCGACCGGATGATTTGCCGGCGGCGGCGCCATCCCGGCCACGCTGGCACCCGACAGTCGGCCCGCCGCATTGTGTGTCAACTGCTGCACCCGGGCTTCGAGGGCGCGAGCCTGCTCCGGGTTGTGTCCCCGGTAGAAGACGTAGCCACCGCCGCCGGCCACCATGAGCAACATGATGATCCAGCCTGCCCCACCGAACATCGTTTCCAAGGCACCCTGCAGTATCCAGAGCACGAGCGTGGTCCCCATGGCGACACCTGCGACGGCAAGCGCTTTCCGGTCGAGCTTGAACCTCGTCGTGGTTCCCGGCATAGGCGTGCCGCGGTTCGGGTCCTGTTGGGGATTCATCATGCCGTTCCGGTGTTTTGGGACCACGCGGCACTGAGTTCCACGTCGTAACGTTCTTGGCGGATCCGCAGATCGGTATAGATCAGCATCTGCAGTGTCCGAAAGTAGGCGATCAACACGGCGAATCCGGCGGACATGAAAAGCATGAGGCCCAGGAACCCGAGGGCGAGTGTGACGATGCTCGCCGGAATGAGCAGCAGCGGCGTTATGCATACCGCCCAGAGCAGGTGGATCCCAAATAGTCTCTGCCAGGACAACTTCGCCAGTTGCCATGCACGTCTGAACGAATCCATGACGCCACGACCTTCGACCACCAGGACGATTGGCGCAAGGCTGATCATGATTCCCAGAATGAACGTACCGATGAAGATCGGTATCCCCAGTGCCAGTGCACCGGGCCCGATCGTCAGGTACGCGGTGAATACCACACCGTAGACGACGGTATCGATGATGGCGAACAGGGCGTAATATGCTCCCGTTAGTCGGCAGACCGCGAACATCCTGCTGCGCGCTGCGGCGAAAACTTCGGCGAGGCACACGCTTTCACCCCGAACCGCCTTGCTTGTCGCAGTGACGCCCAGTGCGATAAGGAGGGCGTCGGCGGGAAACGCGACGACAAATATGAGCAGCCAAAAGATGACTACCGCTACCACCAACCATGAATCCAGCGACGTGAATCCGGGTGCGGAAATCAAGAACTTCATCGCGATCATGATGACGGTCGACCCTACGATGAAGGTGGTCCCGCATAGGAACAGTGGAATACCGATCAACGTCGTCCAATTACGGGTCACGATCTTGGATGCCGCGCCGAATATCTCGCCGAAAGTCAGCGGCCGAAACGGTATGTAAGCCAGCGGCCGAAACGGTATGCCACCCTCGCCGGCTGCGCCCACCAGACGACCGCTGGGTCTGGCGAGTCGATACTGCACCAGTAACTCTTCAATGTCGGGTGGCCACAGGATGGGCCGGGTGCGGGCGACCCAGGCGAAGTAAGCACAGACCCCGACGACAACAATCCAGCCGACACCGGAAACCAGGGTGGCCAACCCGGAAAACCCCGTCAGCGTCCACAGAACGTGTTCGGGCCGGAGGTCTCGACCGACGGGAGCCGACGAGGCGGGAGATGGGGTCGGCGCCTGCCAGGACACCGGGCTCGGCGGAGATGGTGGCAAAGGCGGGATGAATCCGGTCGGTGGAGATGCCGCCTGGGGCGGCGTCGGGATCGGGAATGTCGTCGATTCCGTCTCGACTTCGGCGGGAGCACCGAACTGCTCGGTGCCGGTTCCCGACGAATCGGTCACGGGGTTCGCGCGGAATATGTGCGGTTGACGACTCTGGAATGCACTGTGCTCATCAGCTGGGGGCTGTCCTGTCGGTTGCGGCGGGCGGAAGATCGCCGGCGGGGGCTGCCGTCCGATCGAAGCGGCGCGGTTGAAGTGGGCAGCGGCTTGCCGCCGATATTCCTCGTGGGGATCGACGGGTGCGCCGCCATGGCGTGGCCACCAGTTCGGGCCAGGCCGGTTCACTTGCGTTTCCTCATCGGTCACGGTGCGTCCCATCGTCAGCTGGCCAGTCAGGCTTCCGAATGCTGAACTCGACGGCGAGTCTTCAGACTGCGCGGACAGCCCGCCCGGATGCGTTTGAGTCTTCCCCCAAGGTCTTGTGTTGGACAATGATCAGGCGGCCAATTCGTACGAACGGAGGACAGTTTCGATCCGGGTTGGCGGCAGGCGCCTTTTCCACTGTTCATAGACCGAAACTCGATGCCCCACTGAGGATCGCCCACACGATGAAAACCGTCAGAACGGCCACCATCGCGACCGCTGACCAGATGCCGATCACGATCAGCTTCGTATGGGCTAGCACGTCGTCTTGGCGCGCCCGCGGCTGCCGACCGGTTACCGGTGACTGAGACCTCGGAAACTTTCGCAACACCCGCTTACGGGCACGGCGTTGCGCCTCTATCGAGCACCAGGGGCAAATCGCCCCGACGGGAATCTGATGCTGCCCGGTCGGACACCTCGCCAGCCGGATGCGCAACAGCGCCGCGCGCCACTCCGCAGCGCTGGGGCGGCTGGCCGGCTCGTGCGCCCCGTCGGTGAAAGCCCGCACGAACAGTCGCTGGACATCCTGGGGCAGGAAACCGATCGGCGGCGCCAGCGGATGCGTCCGCAGCGGCGAACTCGGACCACCCGCCCAATGGCCGACTCTAGCCAGGCTCAGGGCGTCCGGCTGCTCTCCGATACCGGTCCACGTCCCACGCAGGAACGGATGGTTTCCGGCCATCAGCAACTGGTGGATGTGCACTGCAAGTGCGAACAGATCGGACGGTTGCTCTCGGGGATGGTCACGCAGGTTCAGCCCGGCCAATTCCGGTGCAGTGAACTCTGGACGACCCACCCCACACAGGTAGCGACGACCTGATGAGTCGGTGAACTGCATGGAGTCGCAGTCGACTAGAGTCACCTCGGTGGTATCGGAGACTAGTATGTTGCGCTCCTGAAAGTCGCCGATCACCGCGTCAACCCGGTGCACCACCTCGACCGCCAGGCACAGGTTCGCCGCAATGTTGACGAGGTGTTCCCAGGTGGCATTCCTGGTCCATTGGGGCGCCGACGGCAGCGGATCCATCCGGTTGACCGGGTTGCTGATCGTGTGGATCTCCACGGCGGTCGCGGTGTCGATCCGAGGCATCACGTACCCGATCGGCCCGGCATCGTCGAACACCAGCTCGGTAGGCCAGGTCAACACCACGAATCCGTTGGGCTGCACCGTTCCCGGCGGAAGCGACCGCACCATGGCGGCTACCTTGTCCAATTTCGATGCTAACCCGTTGAGGGTGGGGTGAAAGATCTTGGCCACCCACTCGGGGTGCCTCGACACCCCGTAGACCGCGCCCTCGCCCGCACTGGCAAGCAAGGGTGCCAGCCGAACGGGCTCGCCGGTGCTCAACCGTGTCCGGCCCAGGCGCGGGTCCGTATCGCTCATCGAAGCCACCTGCCCCACCAACTTCGGTGACCGCGTTCGGCCCGATTCGCCGCCGCCGCATCGTCGGATCCGCCGACCACTATGCGGCCCGCCGGGACGTCGGTGCTTCCCGGCGCCCTGGAGTGCGCCCACTGCATAGTCTCGGGGGCCGCCCGGTCGGCGGGCTCACTGAGCGTGGCCAGCACCAGTGTTTTGTCGTCGCCGGTCTGGTCGTCCTCGATGCCGCCGAGCATCTCCTCCAACTGCTCTGATCGTGCCCCCGCCCGCAGATGCTGCCAGGAACCGCGGAAGAAGGGCCGATAGGCCGCTCCGCTGGCGATGTCGGTGATCTTGTAGCTCATCCCGTCGGTGCTGAGCGCGAACGCGGTGACGTCGTGCTGCGTAGCTATACGCAGCGAATCATCAAGAGCCCGACCGGATTGCAGAAACGATGTCGTGTTGGCGTAGCACTCCTTGTGTTCAATGAGCAAGGTCTCGATCACCTCGCCGCGTTCGGTGGCGATGATCCCGTCACCGACCTGGGCGAAGGTCGCCACCTTCGTATCGGCCAACCCGACGCACAGCGTGGTCGACAACAGCGCCGCTTCCAGCTTCATCGCGGCCGCTTGTTGAAGCACCCGTTCCAGAGCTGTCTCGAACAGCGAGCGCATCAATTGCGTTGCCTGCTCGATTGACCCAGCCCGGAAACGGTCGACGAAGTCCGGATTCATCGCGTCTTTGAGCACACCGCGACACGCGACGTAGGCACCCCACGCCGACGTGCCGGTGACCGAACCGGCGCCGTCGGCCACCGCCGCGACAACGAAGTCACCTAGGATGCCGTAGCTGTAGGCGTCGTCGCATCCCAGGCCGCGGCGGCGGTGCTCGGAGCCGACCACCGAGGCGCCGCACGCCGTCCACTCCCGACCTGAAATGTCCGAGCCGGCTGCAGTCACGCGCTGGTCCAGCCGGTGACCGAGGGTAACGGGATGCGCTCACCGCCGATCTCGGCGTCGTGGCGACCGAACTCCGAGGAGTTCGACACGTTGCTCAGCGATGCCGACAGCCACTCGAACAACTCCTGATATTTCAGCCCCTCCAGCGGTGCAGGGCTGCGCTGCCGCGATAACCGACCCAGCTGTTGATAGTTGACACGTGAACCCGCGCCCACCGCGAAAACCGTGACACCCTTGGCTGTTTCGGCCGCATTGAGGCGAGCCACTGCTGCATCGAAACCATCGAGGTTGGGTTTACCGTCGGTGAGCACCAGAATCCAGGGCCGGTAATACTGCAACCCCGCCACCTTGTAGGCATGTTTGCGGTCTTCGATGATGTCCAGCGCTAGGTTGATCCCGGCCGCCAGGTTGGTGGTGCCGCCCGCGGTGAACTGCACCGGCTGCAAGGCCCGGGCCTCCTGCATCGGCACCAGCACGGTGGCAACCGTCCCGAACGTCACCACGGCCACCTCGACCCGCTTGCTGGCCAACGCCTCGTTGTGCAGGTATTCGGTGAATGCGGCGAAACCGCGCTCCAGGGCGGCGATGGGTTCACCCTGCATGGAACCCGACACGTCGGCCAGCACGACACAGGCGACCCGCGGATCGGGGTTCGCGTCGTTGAGTTCGACAGACCAGCCCCAGTCAGCCACCGGCGTACCCCTTTGTAGAAATCAGCGCATGCTGGAGCAATCTTCGCATCGTCGATCGCCGTCGGCCACGCAACCGCTACGACTCTTCGGTCGACTTCGGCTTCGGCGCACCGTAAGTGGTCCCGGCGGCGAAGCGTCGGGTGGACTGTGCCAGCACCTCGGCGACGCGGTCTGCATGCAGCGCGCCATCGGCTGGTCGTTCGGCTGGATTCGTGGCATCCATCGCCGTCGGCACGGCCGCTACGGGCGCTGGGCGGGCACTGGGGAGCACCGGATTCGGGCGGGGCATCGCCGGCGTCTTGTGCGACTGGCCGGCGAAGCGCAGGGCCATGACCAACAGCACCAGGCTGAGTACGCTGACCGTGACGTCGAATGTGCTGGTGATCTGCTGCGCCAGGTGGTTGCCGTAGACGGCGTTGATGCCGCCGGGGTTCAAGGGCTCGACTGTGGGTACCAGAGCGACACCGAGTACCAGCCGGCACACCGACAGCACGAACAGGACCCCGAAAAGTATCGCCGCCACCGGCGAGGTCCGTGCGCCGCTGTTGATTCGCAGCCAGGCCGCCAGAACGGCGGTGATCAGGTCAAACGCCATCAGGGCGGTGCTGTTGTAGGGCGGTGCCGGTAGGGCGAGCACCCCCGCCAATACGACGTCGGTGATGCGCAGTACGGCTTGGCCGGCACACCATATCGTGACGAGCGTCAGGCTCGACCGGACAGCGTTACGCCACAACGCGTGCGAATGCCGAGCAGCGGCCAGCGTCGCACTCGCGACGATGGCGGCCACGGCGACCCAGGCCAGGTAGCCCTCGTAGCCGACGAACGATGTGCCGGTGCGCTGCGCGATGCCGTGGAAGGAATCCAGTTGACGACCGACCGGCAGTAGCCAGACCAGTGTTCCGGCTACCACTGCCGAGGCGCCCAGCATCACCACCGCCAGCCTCGACGCGGCGCTGCCCTTGATGATCCAGCTGGCCACCACGACCACCGGCGCCACCGCAACCACGCTGTAGAGCACCGCTGCCACGGCAGTCGTCAGGTTCGGCAGCGTCGCCTCGCCACCGATCCCGGGGATCACGAACCTGGTGCGAAGGTACAGGGTCAGTAGGGCTGCCACCGCAGCCAACGCGATCGACAGCCAGCCAATGGCCCGGCAGGCACGACCGTAGGGCTGTCGCTCGTCATCGGCAGCGATCGGCGACGGTGCTGCCAGCAGCGCCCCCGCCAGCCCCGACCACGCCCCGGGGCCGACTCCCGGAGGCACGGTTCCGTTACCCCCGGCGCGAATCGCGATGACCAGGCTGAACAGCGTGAAGACCCCGACCAGTACCAAATAGGGCGCGATGAGCAGCCAACGCCGTTTCTGTGCTCCAGTGGGCTCGCCGACGTTACGATGACCAACCCGACTTGCCACCAACGCCGTCAGGGCCAGCAGTGTGGCAACGACCAGCAGCGCGAACACCCACCCTGGTGTTCCGGTGATGCGGAATCCGACGTGTGTGTTCCACGGCAGCAGCAGTCCAAGGGTCAGCAGGAGCACTGCGGTCACGCCTCGAACCCGGCCGGGCCGTACGGATTCCCCGGAATGTTCGTTCATTTCAGGAGCCACCGCCGCCTCCGAAGAGTCCGCCGCCGGCAGATCCGCTGCCGCCCGTTGAATCACCGCCTCCGGACGCGGCGCCACCGCCGAATAATCCGCCGCCAGACGAACCTCCCGATGAAGTCTCACCGCTGGACGGCGGGGCGGGTAGGTCCAGGGTCGGCGCCACCGGTGCAGGCTTTGGCGCCGGCGGTGCAGGCTTCGGCGCTGGCGCGACCGGTGCAGGCTTTGGCACCGGCGGTGCAGGCTTTGGCGCCGGCGCGACCGGTGCAGGCTTTGGCGCTGGCGGTGCAGGCTTTGGCGCTGGCGCCGGCGGTGCTGGCTTCGGCGCGGGAGCCGGCTTTGGGGCGGGAACCGGCACATCGGGCTCGACCGCCTTGGGCGCCGGCGGAGCCTCGACCGCCGTTGGCTGCTTCACTTTGGGGGACGGCGCGCTCTTGGGCGCGTCCGTCGCTCCACCCTTGGGCGCATCCGTGGCCGTCGGCGCGCTCTTCGGTGCGTCCGTCCCCCCACCCTTGGGCGCATCCGTGGCCGTCGGCGCGCTCTTGGGCGCGTCCGTCCCCCCACCCTTGGGCGCATCCGTGGCCGTCGGCGCGCTCTTCGGCGCATCCGTGGCCGTCGGCCCATCCTTCGGCGCATCCGTGGCGCCCGGGTTCTTCCTGGGTTCCCCGTCGCCGGCCTGTCCGACTTTACTGTCCGGAAGGCTGGACTCGGTTCCCGCCGGGGTCTTCGAAAGATCCGTTGTCGCGGTGCCTGTTCCGGTCTTGATGGCGGGCAGCGGCGCGGTTCCGACGACGGTCGGCCCCAGCACACTGAGATCGGTGATGCCGGTGCTCAGAACCGCGGCACCGGTTTTGCCGTCAGCCGAGGGCAATGTGGTGATCGCGGTAGTCCCTTGCGGCAGTATTGCCGCCTTCTGTTGATCGCTCGACGTCGCCGCGAACAGCTGCTGCGGAATGGCGTTCGCCG
The DNA here is from genome assembly GCA_964397355.1 of uncultured Mycobacterium sp. Lineage (GTDB taxonomy): Bacteria > Actinomycetota > Actinomycetes > Mycobacteriales > Mycobacteriaceae > Mycobacterium. The sequence continues at coordinate 9,411 of CAYNJD010000053.1, forward strand.
CGACAGGCGTCTCCGCGGCGGCGGCCGAATCGGCGGGGACACTAAACAGCGCGCCCTGTTGGGCGGGTACGGCGACCAACATGCCCATGTCCGCCAGGCTCGGGCCGCTGGCCGAAGCGAGAGTTCCCAGACCGTTGGTCGCGGCGCCGGCCGCCCCGTTTATTACCGCGTTGGTCGTTCCCGCGACCACCTGTGCCGTCATGTTGCTCACGAAGTTGAGCACGTCGGTCGGGGTGAACTTGGAGAAGTCGGGAATCAACCGGGCAACGACCAATTGCGTGATCGGGTCCACCGGCGCGCCACTACCGACCGGAGCCGTGGGATTCACCGGCGGCAATGCAAAACTCGCGTCCCGGACACCGACCGTCCCGTCCGGGTACATGTCGATCAGCGGACTCGCGCCGCCCTGGGATCGGGTCAGCGACCGGGGCTCGAAGGTTCGAGCGGCCACCTCGGTGCCCGCCGGCGGAACCTGCTCGATGACTGTCCAGTTCTTGCCGTCCGGCTGCTTACCCTGCCCGGGTCCGTTCGGGAACGTCTTGCCCGGCACGGATGGTTCCTGCAGGCGCAACGCCTGCTGGCTCACCGTCGGCCGGATGCCGATGGCCACACTGACGGCCAGGGCGGCGAATCCGACCACCACGATGCCCGCGATTGTGCTGCCCACCAACAGCACTCGGGGCCGGGTCGGCGCGGCGGCGGTTGCGGCGTCGACATCGTCCACCTCGTCGGGGTCGATGGCGCTCAGCGGCTCCAGCGGAGTCTGCATGGGCACCGCATCCGGCAGTGACCAGCCGCCGCTGGTGTCGTCGAGTTCTGAGTACGCCAACTGCGGGCCCGGTGCGTCCGCCACGTTCGGCATCACCTCGAGATCATCCGTCGCCCCGGCGATCGCAGCACCTCGGGCCAGCGTGAAGTCCGACCGTTCTGCAAAGCGCACCGGCAGCGGCGAAGCCTCGGTCAGTTCGACGTTGAGATCGGCAGCGGCGGGATCGAGCATGATGACGCTGGTCGCACCACCGGGTTCCTCGGCGAGACGTTCCAACAACTCCCGGTAGGCGGCGGCGCGGTTGTCGCCGTCGATCGTGGTGACAGCAATCAGCGAGCTCACGTCGGCGTCGGCATCAACAATGGTCAGCGCGGCGGTGTCACCCTCGACCGACAGGATCGCGGCGGTTTCCCCGCCGGTGAGCGTCGGCGCCGCCGCGGCCGTCGCTTCCGGAGGCGACACGACGGTCACGTTCGTCAGATCGGCGTCACGCAGCGCGTCGACCACTTGCCCGACCCGGGCGGCGTCGTCGCCACACACCCGGGTGGCCACCAGACGGTGCCCCGTCTCGGTGAGCATCCGGTCGGTCGACACCAGCGTCGACACTAAGACGTCACCATCGGTCAGCTCTACGAGCGATTGGTCGATCACCGGGTTGGGCGATGCCGCGTCGAGCAGGACGATTCGCGCATCAGCTTCGGTCAGCAGAACCCCCAGCGAGACATCCATAGGGACTCACCTCTCTGCCACGCTCGACGATGTCGGTCGCCGTCGACGCGCGGTTGCCGCGATGTGTTACCGAACCATCCTCACACCGCCGCCTGACCACTGGTATCGGTCGTTCGGACTACTCCGGGAAGTCCGGGGCGGGCTCGACCATCGCATCTAGAATCGCCATGAATGCGACGGCCGGAAGCTCCCAGTCGACCGGTTCGCCGTCCAGGCCGGGCCTGACGGTCCGAGACGCCACGGTGGTCGGGTCGGTGACGCTCAGCCGGATGAGGCCGTCCATCGCTGACGACCCGGTCGCAATCGCAGTCCTGATGTCGCAGCCGGCCTTCATCCGCATGCCCAGCACCGGCAGGATCTCGGCGTACAGGTCGGATATCCGGTCGATGATGCGGGCATGCGATGCAGCCAACGCGGCCAAGACGCGCCGCTGATCGTGCTCGTCGAGAGTGGGCACTGCGACCGACAGCGCGGTGAACGAGCGCCAGGCCAATGACCGGGCCGCACCGTGAAAACTCTGGGTAACCGTGCGGCGCACCGTCTCCAGCAGGACGGCACGGCGGCCCTGCGATGTGCCCAGCCGGTCGCGGTTGTGTCGCAACACCTCCCGGGCGACCCGGACGACTTCGTCAGCGTAACTTCCTTCGGGTCCAGGCGCGACCATCCGTTCCATCAGCTCGACGTAGAACGCCTCCTTGGTTCCCCAGGCGCGGTACACCGAACTGCGCGGCACATCGGCGATCCGGATGAGCTCTTCCATGTTCAGGTGCGCCATACTCACGGTTAGCCCGCCGCTATCGGTCAGCATGGCCACCGCCGTGCCGAGAATGCGTTCTCGCAGGTCAGACTCGCTCAGCCGCCGTCGCTTCCATCCACCCCCCGTTACCCATGCCTGTTCACGTCGGATGGGTTTAGCCGGGTCAGCCACACCTCGACTTTAGACTGGAAGTCTCAATACTTGTCACGCCGGAATGTTGACGACTAATCTCACACCAGGGATTTGAGCCGCGGAATGACGTCCACCGAACTGTTGGTTCAGCCCATCGGGACGGGCCAGCGCGGAACCAGAGGAATCACAGCAGTTGACCGGCGAACTCACGGCGAACGTAACGAGCGTGGATTCCCCGGCCGTTGCGGCACCCGCCATCACAGTCGCCGTCATCGATGAACACGACGTCGTGCACGCCGGGATCGGTGCCTGGTGTACGCAGGGCAACCCGCCGATCACCGTGGTGGGCACCTTTCACAACCCGACGGAGATGCTGGCCCGCTACCCCGACGTCCCGAACGAGGTGGACGTCGTGGTCTTCGACGTGTTTGTCAACGGCGACCGGCCGGCCTTCGACGCGTTGCGCGCGATGTGCCAGGCGGGCCAGCGAGTGATCGTCTACTCCCAGCTATCCACCGACGAGGTGATCTTGACCTGCCTGGACATGGGCGCGGTCACCTACCTGGTGAAGACCGAAGGCCAGCGGCACTTGATCGATGCCATCCGGGCAGCGCACTCCAGCGAACCCTACGTGGGACCGCAGATGGCCAAGGCGCTGGCCAACGATCGCAGCTCGGGGCGCACCAACCTCTCAGAACGCGAGAAAGAAGTGCTGATCACTTGGTTCCAGACCGAAAGCAAAGAGCTCGTCGGCAGCCGACTCTACATCGCACCGACGACGGTCCGTACCCACCTGCAACGGGCCCGGGCCAAGTATGCGGCGGTCGGCCGCCCCGCCCCGACCAAGGCCGCGCTACTGGCCCGCGCCATCGAGGACGGCATTCTCAGCTTGAGCGATCTGTGACCCTGTCGGTTCAGACCACCGCCGCTGCGAAAGCCTGTTGCAGCGGGCCACGATCCCAGGAGGCTCCGTCGGAGCTGTTCGCCGGTACCACGATCCGTTGTTCGGGCCCGTCTCCGTAGACGATCACACAGGCGTACTCCGCCGAATCATCGACGCCGGACAGCAACGTCCCGTCGCGGGTCTGGTCGGCGAGCTCGGTGATCGCTGCGAGGACTTCTTCCGCCTCGGCCTGCCGGAATCCGTGTACGCCCTGTGCGGTCGCCGCATCGATCCACCAGATTCCGGCGACGGGCACGGCTGTGAGCGATGCGCCCGCCATCGTCTCCAGCGCAGCCGACCGGGTGATATAGGCACCGATTCGCTGCGATGCGTTCACGAAAGTCTCGATGACGGCGGACACCCCGGGATGCGCCGTGTACCCGGATTCGGCGTCGGCGGTGACGATTCCGCGGATGATCAATGACCGTACCCCGCGCTTTCCGGCCTGGGACAGTTCCTCGGCCGTCGTGGCGACCGTGGCGAGGCCGGTCGGCCAGGGCCGGCCCAGCAGCGCAGCAAGCGCGACGACCTCATCGTCGGTCAGCAGAATTCCCTGAGCCATCAGCAGATCACTTTCCGAAAGGGTTGAAACTGAAATTCGAGATCAGCTTGGGGATGTAGTTCGCCACCGCATCCCGAGCGGCGTCGAACGCCTCCCCCGGGTGCGCGGCGATGAACTCGACATTGTTCGCGACGGTGGCCGGACTGAAATCCGCCTTAGCGAATTCACTGACGACATCACCCCACTGGGAGGTCGCCACCCCGCTGAGATACAGAACAGGGTTGCGGCTGTCGAACCCGGCCTTCCGCAGTCCCCCACCGACCAGGTCCGCCGCGAAGCTAGCGCCGTCGGCCACCCTCTCACCCGCCCCGAGTCGATCATCGAAAGCCAGCGCGGCGGCGTCAGCATAGTGCATAGCGCCACCGAGCGGGGTCATCCCAATCGCCGTCCCGATACTGATCGGCCAGATCGGCGTCTGGCCGACGAAATCCCGGTATTCCTCGAAGGGATTTGGGAAACCCCACTGCGGCCCGACCCCGTTGTTGCCGCTCGGTAGCGTCTGTGTCATCCCCGGATCAGGAATCCCACCGCCGGGATTGAGGAACCACGGTGTCGCGCCGCCATCGCCCGGCCAACCCCAGGCGTGCCGCGGCTGGCCCAGTCCAAACCCGCCGGCTGCGATGTCTGCGCCCGCTGAACTCGCCTGCTCCTGCTCGTCGGCATTGCGCTGCAACGCCGCCGCGGCGGCCTGCAGGGCGTCGGCCGCTGACCGGAGCCGTCCCGCCGATTCGCCCTGCCATTGGGTGCGGAACCGCTCGGAGTCGGGGCCGACCCAACGCACCGAGTCGAGTCGACGGGAGGTCTCGGTCACGACACCGCGCAGCCGGTCCGCAGCGGTGGCGAAGCGTCGGCTCAGCTCGCGCAGCTGGTCGACGTCTGCGCCGACGAACCCGGGCATACGACTCCTCCGGCCTGTCCGCTGCGTGCTGCTGTTGCCTCGACCGCCATGGCGGTCCCGTCCGACGCTAACAATCCGCAGCGGTTTGGTCCGTCACCCAAACGTATGAATCTCGCAACGACGTTACCGCTACCCGCCGGTGATCATCGCCACCGAAACGACCGCCGCCACCATGCCGATC
>CAYNJD010000054.1:0-14119 GCA_964397355.1 uncultured Mycobacterium sp.
CTGAGGTCGCCACTGCAGGCCCACCGCCCATTCGGCGTGCGGTACCGCGAACTTCTCGTCGGTGGCCCGGTCGACGACCAGGGTGAGCAGCTGCACCACCAGACCGCGCAGCGGGCCGCGTTGCGGATCAACGGTGGGCACGGTGACCGCCACGGTGCTGCCCGGCGGATACATCTTGCCGGTGGTGTCGACCGGATCGTCGTAGAGCCGCAGCAGCCGCCACGGCGCCCGGGAGATGACGCTGTCCACCGACAGTTGGATCGGATGGCGTGAGTCGACGGCCAGCGTGCCCTGCGACTCGGTCAGCACACACTCGTTGAGGTCGAGCACATTGCAGTACATGTAGGGCCCGGCATGGGTGAGATGCCCGTTGGAGTAGGCACTGATCTGCGGCGGCGTCGGCTCGCTGTTGCGGGTGAACCACCAGGTGCCGAACCCGGCGACGGCCGCCGTCGCCACCACCAGCACCGTCACCAGCACGGCCGTCGAGCGTTTCACCTGCACATCACCTTGTCTCCACCGGATCGAGTCGGGCGCCGTCCTGCTCGATCAGAACCGGGCGGTTGCCGCCCAGACCGGGGATCAACGAATCGCCGTGGAACGACAGGATGGTCTGGGCCAGTCCCGGGATGAGCAGCGCGGTGATCGCGGTGAAGCCCACCCACAGGTCGGTGTATACCAGCACACCCAACGCCCCGCCCAGCACCCAGGACAGCTGCAGGGTGGATTCGGTGCGGCCGAACGCCGACGCTCGCGACTCCTCGGGCAGGTCGTCCTGCAGCGCGGCGTCCAGCGACGCTTTCGCGATCGCGCTCGAACCCGAGGTGACCAGGGCGGCGATGGCCGCCATCACCAAGGTTCCGGCCACTGCGGCCGCCAGCGCGACGGCGGTCACCGCCATGGTGCAGCGCACCACCAGCACCGCGGGGCGGCCCAGCTGCAGCCGGGCGCTGGTGAAGTTGCCGGCGAAGTTGCCCACGCCGGCGGCGGCGCCGATCAGCCCGAGGATGCCCAGCTGCACCCAGCCGTTGGCGTCGTGCTGCTTGGCCACGAACGCCGGGTACAGGAACAGGAATCCCACCATGACCTTGATGGTGCAGTTGCCCCACAGCGCGGCGATGATGTTGCGGCCCAGCGGTTGGCGCAGCGGTTGACGCAGTGCCCCGCCGGCCCGCCGCAGGTGTTCCGGCCAGCTGCGGCGGCGCTCGTCGAAGCGGTAGCTCAGCGTGGTCGGGATCTCGCCGGTGGTCACCTCCACCCACCGGGGGATCCGCATCGCCAGGCCGGCTCCGGCCACGGAGACCGCGACGACGACGAACAGCGCTCCGGGTTGTGCGAGCAGCCGGGTGAAAACGTATTCGACCCCGGCCGCGACGCCGCCGCCCACGATCGTGCCGCCTAGCAGGCCGAACATCGTCAGTCGGGAATTGACCCGCACCAGGTCGATGGACGGCGGCATCACCCGCGGCGTCACCGCGCTGCGCAGCACCGTGAACGACTTCGACAGCACCATCATGGCCAGCGCGCACGGGTAGAGCACCCAGGAACCGAAGGTGCCGGCGTTGCCGTCGTAGTTGGCGATCAGCACCAGCGCCAGCACGGTACGCAGCGCGAACGACATCGCCAGTGCCGCGCGCCGGCCGTGCTGGATACGGTCCAGCGCGGGACCGATCAGCGGTGCGATCACCGCGAACGGCGCGATCGTCACCAGCAGGTACAGCGCCACCCGGCCTTTGCTCTCCCCGGTGGCCGCGGCGAAGAACAACGTGTTGGCCAGCGCCACGGCCATCGCCGCGTCCACCGCGAAGTTGGCCACCACCGGCCAGGTCAATGCGGTCAGTCCGGATTTGTCGGCGCCGTCGGCGGTGGCGGCGCGCTGCACCAGCCCATACATCCGATAGCCCATTTCGCGGCTGCGGGCCGCCGCGGCCCGGGTCATCGTGACGCGGTCACCGTTGCCGGGCTCGCCGCCGGGCGGGCCTTGCCGGCGGGCGGCGCCGGTGTTCTCGCGCAGCGGCGGCAGGTAGCGGTTGGCGCTGGGCATGGGCTTGCGTTGCCGCTGGTCACCGGCGGTGTCGCTGGGATAGTTGGCCATGCCGGGATGTTCCCCGGCCGGGCCGTTGTATGGCCGGCGGCCGGTGCCCGCGGCCGGACGGCGGCGCCGGTCCGGGTCGGGGAGATCAAACCGCCGTGCAGACACGTCTCGATTCTTCCCTATGATCACCGCCCGGCAGCGCAGGCCGAGGTTGTGCCTGCGTGTGGCTGAGCGGGCCGCGCTGCGGCAGTATGAGGGGCGTCATTGAATGGAAGGGACCCGCGTGATGCGACCCAGCGAAGAATCAGTCACCGCGACCATCGCTGTGCCCGAGGTGCTGGCCGCGGCCGTCGAACAGGCCCGTGCGGCCGTCGCCGAGTTCAGCGGCGCCGACACCGTCGGCGAGCACCTGGGCGTCGACTACGAGGACGCCACTGCCGCCACCCACCGCTTCGGTGCGGTGCTGCCCGGTTATCAGGGCTGGCAGTGGGCCGTCGTGGTGGCCGCCAGCCCCGGGGCAGCACGCGCCACCGTCAGTGAAGTGGTGCTGGTCCCCGGCCCCAGGGCGCTGCTCGCTCCGGAGTGGGTGCCGTGGGACCAGCGGGTCCGGCCGGGCGATCTGGGCCCCGGCGACCTGCTGGCGCCGCCCGCCGACGATCCGCGGCTGGTCCCGGGTTACACCTCCAGCGGTGACCCGCAGCTCGACGAGGTGGCCGGCGAGATCGGGCTGGGCCGACGCTGGCTGCTGAGCCCGCTGGGCCGCGCCGAGGCGGCGCAGCGCTGGCATGACGGCGAGTTCGGACCGGAGTCGGCGATGGCGCGCTCCACCAGGCGGGTCTGCCGCGACTGCGGTTTCTACCTTCCGCTGGCCGGTTCGCTCGGCACGGCGTTCGGTGTCTGCGGCAACGAGATGTCCGCCGACGGCCGGGTGGTCGACGTCGAGTACGGCTGCGGCGCCCACAGCGACACCCCGGCGCCGGCTGGCACCGGTTCCCCGGCTTACGACCCCTACGACGACGGCGTGCTGGAGGTCGTCGAGACCGATGCCGCCGCCGAGACCGCCGAGACCGCCGAGGTCACGGAGACTGCCGAGGTCACGGAGACTGCCGAGACCACGCAGGTCAGCGAGGCCGTGCCGGAACCGGTCGCCACCGACACCGAAACGCCCGCCGAACCCCCGGCCGAACCGGGGGAGTCGCAGACCCCTTAGCCGAAGTTGAACAGGAACTCGCCGGGGATCACCACGGCCATCTCGTAGAGCGTGTTCACCACCAGTCCGGGCAGGCCGAGCACGTAGTTGACGATGTCCTGCGGGATGGCGAACAACTCGCTGAAGGCCATCCCGAAGTTGAGGTCGACCAGGCTGTTGAACAACGCCTGCACGTCGTTGAACAGCGTTGTGGGCAGGCTGAAGATGCTGTTGAACAGGCCCTGCGCGGCAGCGAACTCCGCGTTGAGCAGCCCGCTGAGGTCGAACGCCTCCGCCGCCCCGGGGACGTCGAAGGCCGCGGCGCCGGCAAGGCTTTCCAGGCCCTCGACCACCGCGTCACCGGCCAGCGCCACCTCGGTGGACACCGTCGCGACGGCGTGCGCGGTGCTCTCGGGGACAGCCGCCGTCACCGGGGCCAGGCCGGCGGCCAGCAGCGCCGCGCTGGCCGCCACCGCACCCAGCAAGCGAGGGCTCGGTATCGCGGTCTCGGTCATAGCCGGGCTCCCTCCCACGTTCGTGACGATGGACATTACTCCAATCGTGGGAGCCGTCAGCGGTTTTCGGCGGCCGCCTTGATCCGCTGCAAGGAGGCGTTCATGCCCGCGAGCAACTCCTGCTCGAAGCCTTCGACCCCGCCCATGAAGGTCTTCGTCACGAACGTCGAGAACGCGGTGATCCCGTCGTCGGCGTGGCGGCTCTCGGTGACCCGGGTGCCGTCCGCCGTCGGCTCCAGTTCATAGCTCCACACACTGTGGTTCTCGGTGACCCGGAAGGCCAGCTTGCGGTCCGGGACGTACTCGGTGATGACGGAGCTGGTGGGCCAGAACAGCATGCCGCGCCGGTTGAAGTTGATGGTGCGGGTGCCCGGGCGCACCGCACCCAGCGGCTTCATCCACCGGCACTGCGGACTCCATTCCGGCATCCGCCGGAAGTCCGAGATCAGGTTCCAGACCTCGGTCACCGGTGCTTTGATGTCGATCTCAGCCTTCAACAGCGGGGCTGCCATCTCATTCCTCCTTGGGTCGGCCGCAACTCTATTCGTGTTCCAGTCCGGTTTGGGCGCCGCGCGCGCCGCGTCGCGCCGCGTCGCGCTGCAACAGAAAGATCGTGGTGCCCAGCACGCCGACCGCCAGTCCGGCCACGCTCACCGGCCGCCACGATTCCAGTGCCGGCACCGTGAACGCCGCGACGGTGGCGCAGCAGAAGCCCGCCGCCCCCACACCGATCACCGGCCACACCCGCAGCAGCGCGGCCGGCAGCTCCGGCGGCTCGGGGGAGGCCGCAGGCGGCGGCTGCGGGGTCGGCGGTGGGGTCATCGCCGTTGACGTTAGCCCCTCGCCGGTAAAGTTCGGCCAGTGGCCAGGGTTATCGACGTCGTCGATGTCGAGGACCCGCTTGATGCCCGACTGGACGACTTCCGCGACCTCAACAGTGTCGACCGCCGCCCGGACCTGCCCACCGGCAAGGGGCTGGTGATCGCCGAAGGGGTGCTGGTGGTGCAGCGGATGCTGGCCTCGCGGTTCACACCGCGGGCGCTGCTGGGCACCGACCGCCGGCTGGCCGAGTTGGCGCCCGACCTCGCCGCCGCACCCGAGGTGCCCTACTACCGGGTGTCGGCCGAGGTGATGGCCGAGGTGGTGGGCTTTCACCTCAACCGGGGCGTGCTGGCCGCCGCGTCGCGGGTACCGGAGCCCGCGGTGTCCGATCTGGTCGCCGGTGCCCGGACCATCGCGGTGCTCGAGGGCGTCAATGACCACGAGAACCTGGGCTCGATCTTCCGCAACGGCGCCGGCCTCGGCGTGGACGCCGTCGTGTTCGGCAGCGGGTGCGCCGACCCGCTGTACCGTCGCGCGGTACGTGTCTCGATGGGGCATGCCCTGCTGGTGCCGTTCGCCCGTTCGGCCGACTGGCCGGCGGACCTGACGATGCTGCGCGAGCGCGGGTTCCGGCTGCTGGCCATGACTCCCGACCCGCGGGCCGACGCGCTGTCGACGGCCATGGCGAAGGTACGCGACGAGCCGGTGGCGGTACTGGTCGGCGCCGAAGGGCCGGGGCTGTCGGAGAAAGCGATGCGCGCCAGTGACATCCGGGTGCGGATTCCGATGTCGCGGGGCACCGACTCGCTCAACGTCGCCACCGCCGCGGCGCTGGCGTTCTACGAGCGCACTAGGCTGCCGGAATGACACCCCCCCAAACCACCCCCTGGGCAACGGGTTTGACCGTCGCGGCATTCGTCGCGGCGGTGTCGGGAACCGCGATCGCGGTGCTGAGCCTGGGGTTGACCCGGGTGCACCCCGCGGTGGCGATCGGACTCAACCTGATCGCGGTGGGCGGGCTGGCGCCCACGGTGTGGGGGTGGCGACGCACTCCGGTGCTGCGCTGGTTCGCGCTGGGCGCCGGGCTCGGGGTGGCCGGCGGGTGGCTGGTGACGCTGGGCCTGGCGATCAGCGGCTAACGTGCCTCGGCTCGCCAGCGCAGCGCTTCCAACGCCACCGCCACCCGTACGCTGGAAACTTCGAGTGGCTGCGGTAGCAGTTCATTGGCCCGGGTAAGCCTGCGCGACAAGGTGTTTCGGTGTGTGAACAACCGTGCGGCGGTGCGTGAGGCGTTGCACTGTTCGTGGATGAAGGTCAACACGGTCCGCTGCAGCTCGGGCTCGGCGGACTTGAATTGCCCCAGCGTGTGGTCGATGAATCGGTCTGCCCGCTCGGCGTCCGAGGTGATCAGTGCGATCAGTTCGACATCGGCGAAGGAGGCGACCCGGCGGGCGGAGCCGAACTGGCTCATCAGCTGCTCGGTCTTGACGGCATCACGATGACTGCGCCGGAACCCGTCGATCCCCGTCGCCGTCGGCCCCACCGCGACCCGAACCAGCGGGAGTTCGGCGATGGCCGCGGCGACCGCGGTCAGGTCCGGGCCGTCTGCACCGGCGAACCACACCCACCGCGCGGTGTCGGCGTCGCCCGGCACCGATAGTGAGCGGTGCCGGGTGAGGGAGTGCAGCACGGCTTCGATGGCCCGGTCGACATCGGATGGGCCGGCCGTCGATTCATCGCTCCAGATCACCGCCGCGGTGTGGCTCTGCTCGAGTTGGTAGCCGAGTCTGCTGCCGGCCTGCTGTGAATGAATCGGCGCCTCGTCGAGGATCGCGGTGACGATCTTGCGGCGTTCCGCCTCTTTCTGGCGTGCGACGGCGTTCTGTTCGATCTGCACCTGGCGGCAGGTCTCGGCCACCGTCGCGTCGGTGAACGCCGTGATCGAGCGTGCCGAGACATCGAGCAGTTCCTGCAGTTCATCAGGGTCGGTCGTCAATCCCAGCGCAGTACGCATCCAGGTCCGCCACGACACGCTCTGCCCGATCCGGGACGCTTCCACGATCGCCCGCTCGTCCATGCCCCGGCGGATCGCGCTACGAACGAGTTCCAGGGGTTCCGCGCCCGTGTTGGCCTGCACCGGTTCGCCGGGGCGATCGATGTTGGCGACTGCCCAGTGCAGCAGATGCGAGCGATTGCCCCGGCGGATTGCTTCGGCGAGTACCGGGTCACCGACCAGGGTCCGCATGTACAGCGACCCGAGCGAGGCCTCGTTGAGCTCATCGAGCCAGCGCTGGGACCCGTTGACGATCTCCGCGGCGCCTTGCCGGATCAGTTCGCGCACCCGCTCCGACGGCCGTTCCCAGCTCACCGGCCCAGCTTATCCAGAATGGTGCAATGTGCACCGTGCGATCGGTGCGAGATGTCCTTGCCCGCGACGGGCGCGGTTGCCGACAATCGGCGGAACCTCAAAAGCTGATTAACCCATCGGGTATGCACAGGAGAATCACATGTCTTACGTCCACGCCGCAGCCCCGTCAGCCGTAGCGCCCGGCCGGCGCCGCCGCGGGATCCGGGCCGGTGCCGTGTCGGCCGCCGCGGTGGGCGCATCGGCGATGGTGCTGCTGGCCGCGCACGCGACCGCCGTCCCGGGCATGACCGTCACCGCGCGGCCCGCGGTCCCGGCCTGGGCGCTGACCGCCTCGGGGACAAACCCGTTCCAGTCGTCGCTCGACGCGATCGTCGCGGCGCAGCAACAGATCATCGACACCAACAGCGCGTATTCCTTCGCCACCGAGTTCGACAAGACCCTGTTGCCCGGCTACGTGCAGGGCTCCGCCCTGATGCAGCTCTACTTCAACCTCGCGCAGTTCAATCTCGCCAACGGGTTCGATCAGCACGCGGACCGTTTCGTCTACCTGTGGAACGCCCCCGCCGCCGAGCCGCTGAATTTCCTGAACGACCCGAACCCCGACACCCAGTACTACTTCAACTCGCTCAGCGACGAAACCGAGGTGATCACCGTCCGCCCCAACCCGGGAACCGAGGACATGAGCTTCACCACCATGTCCGGCACCGGAACCCCGACGGGCTTCACCTCGCTGCACGCCTACGACCTGACGCAGTTCACCCCGAATGCCGACGGCACCTACACCATCTACGTGAGCCCCACCGAGCATGCCGGCAACTGGGTCAACTCGGCCGGGGCGGAAACCCTGGCGATCCGCAACTCCATCGGCGACTGGGGGATGCCGCACGCGACGCTGAACATCGAGTTGGAGAATCAGCCGGGGTTCTCCCTTCCGGTGCTCTCCGATGACCAGATCTCGACGATGTTGTCCAACGTCGCCACCGACCTGCCGGGCGCGAATGCCAGCAGCCTGCTCTACGGGGTGCAGCAGGCCACCAACACGCTGCCGCCGAACTTCATCACCCCCATCCTGGGCACGACCGAAGCCAGTCCCGGTGGTCCGCTGCTGCCGGGCCAGTTCGGCAGCGGGGTGCACTTCGAACTGCAGCCCGATCAGGCGCTGATCATCAAGGTGCCGGTGCTGGACGCGCCCTACTCGAACATCTCCATCGACGACGCCTGGACGACCGGCGCCCCGGCGGCGCTCGCACAGTCGAGTCTGAACAACACCCAGGCGTTCTACGGCTCCGACGGGTTCGTCTACTACGTGGTGAGCAGCCAGGATCCGGGTGTCGCCAACTGGCTCGACAGTGGTGATCTGCGCGATGGGCTGGCCGTGCTGCGCTGGCAGGGCGTGACGGGCACGGTCCCGTCTGCGCCGCCGACGGCCCAGGTGGTGGACATCGCCGATGTCCGCGACCACCTGCCCGCCGACATGCCCCTGGTCACCCCGGAGGAGCGGGCCGCCGACCTGCAAGAACGGATGCTCGAATACTTCTACGTCCAGCACCAGGATTACGACAGCGGCTGGATCACCGCCAACCTCGAGTACGGCCAGATCAAGGAGGCGGTGGGCGCCGAGCAGTTCGACGCGATCTTCGGAGCCCAGCAGGATGTGCCGTCGGTGCTGGAGCGGCTGATGTCACCGGAGCTCGGGCCCGACGTCACCTCGGTGTTCCAAGCTGCCCTGGCCGATCCGGCCGGCGCCATGTCGGCGTTGATCAACAACCTGCCGCTGGCGGTGAAGGACGTCAGCCTGCCGATGATCCTGGCGGCGCTGCGCATGGACATCTTCCTCGGGCAGACCATCCAGGCGATCGGCAACGGCATCGAGACCGGGCAACTGGCCGACGTGCTGGTGGAACGGTTCTCGGCCCTGCAAACGGTCTTCGACCAGGCCTTCACCGACCCGGCGACCAGCATTGCCGCCGGATTCCTGAACGCGCGCGATGACTTGGGCGTGGCGCTGATGCACGCCGGCAGCTACTCGCTGGACGCCGGCGACTTCACCTCCGCGTGGGATGAGTTGTCGGCCTTCGGACAGTCGGCCTCCGAGATGCTGTCGGCAGGGTTTGCCTACCTGACCGATCTCGGATAACCCGGACCGGAAAGCGTCAGCGCTGACCGCTGGAGCGCACGCCGAGCAGCACGTCCTCCCAGCCCGGCACCGGCGGCTTGCTGCGGCGGGCGCGGGTCGCCGGGCGGGGCGGGGCGGGCGCTTCTTCGGCGGCGGGTGGGGCGGCCGGCTCGTCGAAGTCCAGTTGGGCGACCGCGGCAACCGGCCGCAGCTGACGGTCGAAGTCGGGGTCGATCAACTCCATCGCGGTGTCGTCGACGGCGGTCACCGTCCCGCCGTGCGAGCCGGGGGCGAACCGGAAGTGGGCGATGTTGTCGGAGCGCCCCGCCTTCCAGGCCAGCTGAACCGTCCAGCGCCCGTCCTCGTTGCGCCACGCGTCCCAGCTGCTGTGGTCGGGGTTGAGGCCGCGGTTCATCAGCGCGCCGGTGACCATCTCGAGCAGCGTGGGCACCGCCGGCCCGTCGGCCAGCACCGGGTGGGCCGCCGTCGCGAGCTCCGCCGCCCGGGACCGCTCCAGCAGCACCGGGTGGGCGAACCGCTCCACCCGGGAGACGTCCACTCCGGCTGCCGCGGCGACCTGCTCGACCGACGCGCCGGCGCGGATGCGAGCCTGGATGTCCTTCGGGCGCAACATGTTGCCTCCCAGGTCGAGTTGAGTCTGCCCGACGCGGCTGCCTTCGCCGCGTACCGCTGAACGCAGCCGGTCGTCGATACGCAGCCGGAACATGTCGGCGCGTTCGTCGTCACCGCTGTCGCTCTCGCAGATGACGTGTTTGCTGTCGACGTCGAGACCTACGACTCTCAGTTCCCGCATGACTTCTCCTCGCGAAGGCCCGGTTAGCTGCGCACTTTAGTGGAGTCGGCGACGCCGGCCGCGGTGACACGCTGGGGTTATAACGACTTGATCACGCCGCGGTTCAGCGAGGCTCGACGGAGGAGGGGCGAAGCTGGGGGCCGCCGCATCGGCACGACGCGTTCTACAGTCGCTCCACGACCCAGTCCACGCACTGCGTCAGGGCGCTGACGTCGTCGGGCTCCACCGCCGGGAACATCGCGACCCGCAGCTGGTTGCGGCCCAGTTTGCGGTAGGGCTCGGTGTCGACGATGCCGTTGGCCCGCAGCACCTTGGCCACCGCGGCCGCATCCACCTCGTCGACGAAGTCGATGGTGCCCACCACCTGCGACCGCAGCGCCGGGTCGGCGACGAACGGGGTGGTGAACGGCCGCTCCTCGGCCCACGAGTACAGCCGCTGTGCGGAATCCGCGGTGCGCTTGGTCGCCCAGTCCAGCCCGCCGTTGCCCAGCAGCCAGTCCAGCTGCTCGGCCAGCAGCGCAAGGGTGGCGATCGCCGGGGTGTTGTAGGTCTGGTTCTTGGAGCTGTTGTCCACCGCGATCGGCAGTGACAGGAAGTCCGGCACCCAGCGGCCGGCGGCGGCGATCGCCTCGACGCGGGCCAGCGCGGCCGGGCTCATGATCGCCAGCCACAGCCCGCCGTCGGAGGCGAAGTTCTTCTGCGGCGCGAAGTAGTAGGCGTCGGTCTCGGTGATGTCGACCGGCAGGCCGCCGGCACCGGAGGTCGCGTCGATCACCACCAGCGCGTCACCGGCGCCGTCGGGCCGGCGTACCGGCACGGCGACCCCGGTTGAGGTCTCGTTGTGCGCCCAGGCGATGACGTCGACGGACGGGTCCGACGTCGGCTCGGGAGCACTGCCGGGGTCGGCTTTGACGATGATCGGGTCGCCGACGAACGGGTTCTTGGCCACCGCCGAGGCGAACTTGGCGCTGAACTCGCCGTAGGTCAGGTGCAGCGAGCGCTGGTCGATCAGACCGAACGCCGCCGCATCCCAGAACGCGGTGGACCCGCCGTTGCCCAGCACCACCTCGTAGCCGTCGGGCACCGAGAACAGCTCGCGCAGCCCGCTGCGCACCCGGCCGACCAGATCCTTGACCGGCGCCTGCCGGTGCGAGGTGCCGAACAGCGGCGCCGCCGTGGTGACCAGCGCGTTCAGCTGCTCCGGGCGGACCTTGGACGGCCCGCAGCCGAACCGTCCGTCGGCGGGCTTGATGGTGTCCGGAATCGTGAGCTGCTCAGCCATGGCCCCTAGCGTAGACAGCGGCCGGCGGCGGCCCGCACAGCAGGTTTGGGCGTGATGCAGCTCACATGAGACACTCGACACCTGTCACGGCCACAGAGCCGTCTCGGGGTCTGGACGAGTAGGCGATACCTGCGGTACCGTTATACATAGCTAGGCCAAATGTAAACTTCCAGTGGGGGTGTCTCCGATGGCTCAGAAGACGGCTCAGAAACCGGCCCGAACCCGCATCGTGCGGCGGTGGCGAGCCAACATGGATGTGTCCGACGACACCGCCTACGTCGACATGCTCAACACGCTGTCGGAAGGCTCGGTGCGGCGGCACTTCAACCCCTACGTCGACATCGACTGGGACAGCCCGGAGTTCAAGGTCACCGAGAACGACCCGCGCTGGATCCTTCCGGCCACCGACCCGCTGGGCAAGCACGCCTGGTACCAGTCGCAGCCCGAGGACCGCCAGATCAAGATCGGCATGTGGCGTCAGGCCAACGTCGCCAAGGTCGGCCTGCACTTCGAGTCCATCCTGATCCGCGGCCTGCTCAACTACGCGTTCTGGCTGCCCAACGGTTCACCGGAATACCGGTACTGCCTGCACGAGTCGGTCGAGGAGTGCAACCACACCCTGATGTTCCAGGAGATGGTGAACCACATCGGCGCCGACGTGCCCGGGATGCCGCGGATGCTCAAGTGGCTGGCGGCGTTCATTCCGCTGGTCGCCGGCCCGCTGCCGATCCCGTTCTGGTTCGGCATCCTCGCCGGCGAGGAGCCCATCGACCACATCCAGAAGGACATCCTGCGCGAAGGCAAGACGCTTCACCCGATCATGGAGAAGGTGATGGCGATCCACGTCGCCGAGGAGGCGCGCCACATCTCGTTCGCGCACGAATACCTCAACAAGCGCATTCCGCACCTGCCGCGGCGCAAGCGGTTCTGGCTGTCGCTGTTCGTGCCGATCACCATGCGGGTGTTGTGCTCGGCGATCGTCGTTCCGCCGAAGGCGTTCTGGGAAGAGTTCGACATTCCGCGGTCGGTCCGCAAGGACGTTTTCTTCGGATCGGCCGATGCCCGGCGGATGCTGTCGGACATGTTCGCCGACGTGCGGATGCTCTGCCACGACACCGGGCTGATGAACCCGGTGGCCAAGCTGGTGTGGCGGATGTGCCGGATCAGCGGGGCGCCGTCGCGGTTCCGTGCCCAGCCGCAGCGCGCGCACCTGTCGCGCGTCGCGTAAGACAGCGAGCCTCCGCCGCTCATGCCGCACGTTATCTCTCAGGCGTGCTGTAACGATGCCTCGTGCGTCTTCGCCTGCCCGGTCTACTGCATCCACCCCAGCCCGGACGAGCCGGACTTCGCCACCTCGGAGATGCTCTACATCGATCCGGACGCCTGCGTGGACTGCGGCGCCTGCGTCCGGGCCTGCCCGGTCGACGCCATCTACCCGGACACCGCGCTGCCCGCCGAGCAGCTGCCGTTCGTCGAGATCAACAAGTCGTACTACCCCAAGCGCCCCGAGGGCGTTAAGCTGCCGCCGACATCCAAGCTGGCCCCGATCCTGCCGGCCGCCGAGGTGCACCAGCGCGGCAAGTACCCGCTGACGGTGGCCATCGTCGGTTCCGGGCCGGCGGCCATGTACGCCGCCGACGAATTGCTGACCCAGCCCGGCGTGCTGGTCAACATGTTCGAGAAGCTGCCCACGCCTTACGGTTTGGTGCGCGCCGGGGTGGCCCCGGATCACCAGCACACCAAGCTGGTCACCCGGCTGTTCGACGAGATCTCCTGGCGGCGAGGCTTCAACTTCTTCCTCAATGTCGAGGTGGGCAAGCACCTGAGCCACGCCGACCTGTTGGAATACCACCACGCCGTGCTCTACGCCTCCGGGGCACTGCACGACCGCCGGCTGGAGATCGACGGCATGGAGTTGCCCAGCACCGGCACCGCCACCGAGCTGGTCGGCTGGTACAACGGGCACCCGGACTTCGTCGACGTGGCGGTCGACCTCAGCCATGAGCGGGTGGTGATCGTCGGCAACGGCAACGTGGCACTCGACGTGGCGCGCATCCTCACCAGTAATCCGGACAAGTTGGCGGGCACCGACATCGCCGATCACGCCCTGGCCGTGCTGCGCGACTCCCGCGTGCAGGAAGTGGTGATCGCCGCCCGGCGCGGGCCGATCGCCTCGGCGTTCACGCTGCCCGAACTGGTTGGCCTGACCCAGGCCTGCGACGTGGTGCTCGACGCCGAAGACCATGCCCGGGTGCGTAACGACCTGGCTGGCCTTTCCGGGGTGGGGGACGCTTCTACCCGGCAGAAGCTGGAGATCCTGGCCAAGCTCGGTGACGCGTCAGCGCCGATCACCCGGCCGCGTATCCGGTTCGCCTACCAGCTGACCCCGGCCCGGGTCATCGGCGAGAGTCGGGCCACCGCAGTCGAATTCACCGTCACCGGCACCGATCAGGTGCGCCGGCTGGATGCCGGCCTGCTACTGACCTCGATCGGCTACCACGGCACCCCGATCGCCGATCTGCCTTTCGACGACGCCGCCGGCGTCGTCCCGAACGAGGGCGGGCGCGTCGTCGACCCGGCCACCGGGCATCCCGTTCCCGGCGCGTACGTGTCGGGCTGGATCAAGCGCGGCACCAACGGTTTCATCGGCACCAACAAGTCCGACTCGCTGATGACGATCCAGAGCCTGGCCGCCGACTACAACGCCGGGCTGCTCGGTGAGCCGGCCGGCGGGCCGCGCGCGGTGGCGCGGATGGTGCACGCCCGTCAGCCCGACGTCATCGACGCCGCCGGCTGGAAGGCCATCGACAAAGCCGAGATCGCCCGCGGCGAAGCGCAGGACCGCCCCCGGGTGAAGTTCACCCGGGTCCCGGACATGCTCGATGAGGTCGAGGACCACTCCGACGTGCCGCTGCTGCAGAACCTGCTCAGCGCGCTGCGGCGACGCTGATCGAGACGCTTTAGAAGACCTCGCTGCC
>CAYNJD010000055.1:0-14116 GCA_964397355.1 uncultured Mycobacterium sp.
GTCGCGACCAGCCAGGGCTCCAGCGCCGGTGCGCGCAGCACCGCGGCGAAACCGTCGGCCTTGAGCACCTCGACGAGCACCTTGGTCAGCAGCGCGAACACCGCCAGCGAGGTCCCGGCCACCACCGCCAGCAGTACCGCCGCCGCCGGCCGTCCCCGGAAGATCCGGGAGGCCAGCACGCAGCCCACCAGCACCGTGGGCAAAACCACCCCCACCGTGATCCAGGTACTGGCCGGCGCATGCTGCTTGCCCTCGGTGGGGTCGCCGACGATCACCACCACCGCCAGCGCCGCCGCCAGCAGGACGGCCCACAGCCACTCCCAGTTGGTCACCCGGCGATGGGTCAGCCAGGCATACATCGGCAGCGCGAACAGCAGCGCGGTCACCTGCAGCCCGGTCACCAGCATCACCGAACCCACCGCCAGTGCCACCGCCTGCAGGGCGTAGTTGGCGACCGCCGCCGCACCGCCGCCCCACCAGCGCAGGTCACGCAGCGACAACCAGAACAGCTGCAGGTGGCCGACCTGCTGGTCGGTGATCTCCTGCGCGGATCGCTGGCGGATCACGTCGCCGATCGCGGACGCCAGCGCGGCGCACAACGCAAGCAGCGCCGCGATGACATTTCCTGTCGACATTGCCCCTCCTCAACCGGCGCAAGAATACCCGTCAGGCCTGGATCGGACCGGACGCCGCCGAGTTGGCGGCACACCGTGGCGGTTAGCTGCTTGAATACGTCTAGGCAGATCGAAGGCGCCGCGGTGCGCGGCAGATGCGCGGGTTGCCCCGCGAAGGGTTAGGTGACGACAGCGATGACCACCGACAACAGTTCGCCCGCCCCCACCCCGCGTCCGGGCCCGCGTCCGGGACCGCGTCCCGGCCCCAAACCGGGGGCCCGGCCCGTCCCGCCGGTCGTCACCGCTCCACCGACGGTTGATCCGCACCGTTACGGGCGTGTCGACGACGACGGCACGGTGTGGTTGGTCACATCGGCCGGCGAGCGGCAGATCGGCTCGTGGCAGGCCGGTGACCCCGAGGCCGCGTTCGCCCACTTCGGCCGGCGGTTCGACGACCTGAACACCGAGGTCACGCTGCTCGAAGAGCGGCTGGCCTCCGGGAGCGGCGACGCCCGCAAGATCAAGGCGTCGGCCGCCGCGCTGGCCGAGTCGTTGCCGACGGCCAGCGTGCTCGGCGACGTCGACGCGCTGGCGGCGCGGATCGCGGCGGTCGGCGAACGCGCCGCCGACGTCGCCGCCGCGCACCGGGCGCAGCGTGACGAGCAGCGGGCCGCCGCGACCGCCCGCAAGGAAGCGCTGGCCGCGGAGGCCGAGGAGCTGGCCGCGAACTCGACCCAGTGGAAAGCCGCCGGCGACCGGCTGCGCGCCATCCTCGACGAGTGGCGCACGATCACCGGCCTGGACCGCAAGACCGACGACGCGCTGTGGAAGCGCTACGCCGCGGCGCGGGACGGCTTCAACCGGCGGCGCGGTGCGCACTTCGCCGAGCTCGACCGCGGCCGGGCGGGAGCCCGCGAGGAGAAGGAACGGCTGTGCAAGCGGGCCGAGGAGCTGTCCGGCTCCACCGACTGGCCGGCCACCAGCGCCGCGTTCCGGGAGCTGCTCAACACCTGGAAGGCGGCCGGGCGGGCGGCCAAGGACGTCGACGAAGCGTTGTGGCAACGTTTCAAGGCCGCCCAGGACACGTTCTTCTCCGCACGCAATGCCGCGAACGCCGAACGCGACGCCGAGCTGGAGGCCAACGCCGCCGCCAAGGAGGCCCTGCTGGCCGAGGCGGAGCGCATCGACCCGGCCAATCAGCATGCCGCGCGCGCCGCGCTGCGATCGATCGTCACCAAGTGGGATGCGGTCGGCAAGGTGCCCCGCGAGCGCTCCGCCGAGCTGGAGCGACGGCTACGGTCGGTGGAGAAGCGGGTCCGCGATGCCGGCGCCGCCGCCGACGCGGCCGGGGTGGATCCGGAAGCCGAGGCTCGGGCCGCCCAGTTCCGCACCCGCGCCGAGCAATTCGAACGTCAGGCGCTCAAAGCGCAGGCCGCCGGCCGGGACAAGGAGGCCGCCGAGGCCAGCGCCAACGCCGAGCAGTGGCGGCAATGGGCCCAGGCCGCCGAACAGGCCCTCAACCGGCGCTGACTCAGGGTTCCTCAGGGTCGTCGAGGTCGTCGAGGTCGTCGAGCAGCTTTCTCGACTGCAGCTGCGCGGTGCTGCGCCGGCGCTCGGCCTCGGCGGCGAGTTGCAGCGCGGTCCGCGACCACACCACCCGCGCCCAGTGAAATGTCAACACGATCACGGTGATCCAGGCCAGGATCAGTCCGACCCCGGGGCCCGGGTGCCCTTGGGCCACGGTCTGCCGGGACCACACCGCCAGCAGCCCGGCCGCGGCGGCCACCGCCGAACCCGCCAGCGCCACCCAGGCCACCACCCAGCGCCGCGTCAGCAGCGCCAGCATGGAGAAGCCCACCCCGAACACCAGCGCCAGCCACATGAACAGCCGCGACGGCAGTGTCACCAGGGCTTCGTCGGCGCCGTTGGCCGCGAACAGCACGTCCCAGCCCCGGACGGATCCGGTGTGCGGCAGCAGAAACGACGCCAGCAGTACGAACACGCAGATCGCGACGACCAACCCTCTACCGCCGGGGTCGATTTCGCCCGCCACGCGCCGCTCCGCGGCTTCGATGTCGGCACGGTAGGCCTCGAAGTCGCCGCCGTTGTCGCCGTGACCGCTCACCGTCGGCTCCCCGGCATCTTCGGCATGCCCAGCCCGACACCGGGCGGTGGCCCGGCCGCGATGTCACCGGCCCTGGTGCGCCGGTGACTGTGCAGCGGCCCGTCGGCCAGCAGGTGGTGCGGCGCGGCGGCGGTCACCGTGGTGGTCACCACGTCACCGGGACGCACGTGGGCCTCCCCCGGCGCGAAGTGCACCAGCCGGCCGTCGCGGGCGCGGCCGCTCATCCGCGCCGTCTGCGCGTCCTTGCGGCCCTCCCCGACCGCGACCAGCACCTCCACGGTGCGGCCGACCTGGGCGCGGTTCTCTTCCAGCGAGATCTTCTCCTGCAGCGCCACCAGCCGGTCGTAGCGTTCCTGCACAACCTCTTTGGGCAGCTGGTCGGGCAGCTCGGCGGCCGGCGTGCCCGGGCGCTTGGAGTACTGGAAGGTGAACGCGGCCGAGAACCGGGACGCGGCCACGACGTCGAGGGTGTCGGCGAAGTCGCGCTCGGTCTCGCCGGGAAACCCGACGATCAGGTCGGTGGTGATCGCCGCGTCCGGGATCGCGGCACGGACCCGCTCCAGGATGCCCAGGTAGCGCTCGGCCCGGTAGGAGCGCCGCATGGCCCGCAGGATGGTGTCCGAGCCGGATTGCAGCGGCATGTGCAGGGTGGGACAGACATTCGGGGTCTGCGCCATCGCCTCGATGACGTCGTCGGTGAACTCCGCCGGGTGCGGGGAGGTGAAGCGGACCCGTTCCAGGCCGTCGATGTCCCCGCACGCCCGCAGCAACGACGCGAACGCGCCCCGGTCGCGGGGCAGTGCCGGGTCGGCGAACGAGACGCCGTAGGCGTTGACGTTCTGGCCCAGCAGTGTCACCTCGATCACGCCTTCGTCGGCCAGTGCCGCCACCTCGGCGAGGATGTCGTCGGGGCTGCGGTCCACCTCGCGGCCCCGCAGCGACGGCACGATGCAGAAGGTGCAGCTGTTGTTGCAGCCCACGGAGATGGAAACCCATGCGGCATAAGCCGATTCCCGCGCGGCGGGCAGCGACGACGGGAACTCCCGCAGCGACTCGATGATTTCGACCTGCGCTTGCCGGTTGTGCCTGGCCCGCTCCAGCAGCACCGGCAGCGAGCCCAGGTTGTGGGTGCCGAACACCACGTCGACCCAGGGCGCCCGGTTCAGTACGCCGTCCTTGTCCTTCTGGGCCAGGCAGCCGCCGACGGCGATCTGCATGTCGGGGTTGCTGCGCTTGTGCGGCGCCAGGTGGCTCAGGTTGCCGTAGAGCTTGTTGTCGGCGTTCTCCCGTACCGCGCAGGTGTTGAACACCACCAGATCGGCGTCGTCACCCTCGGGGGCGCGGCGGTATCCGGCCGCCTCCAGCATGCCGGCGATGCGTTCGGAGTCGTGAACATTCATCTGGCAGCCGTAGGTACGCACCTCGTAGGTGCGCAGCTGTTCGGAAATCACCGGCGAACTCACCCGGACTATGGTACGGCGACTGGCCGCGCGGGCACCGATCGGATTGGCCCGACCGCCTGCGGCTGCCGCGGCGGTTCGGTCCTGGGTAGGGTCGAATGCCATGACCAGCGGCGGGCCGGATCCGGTGCCGATGATCGCCATCCGAGATGTCAACAAGTACTTCGGCGGCCTGCACGTGCTCAAAGACATCAATCTGGACGTCGCCCGCGGCGAAGTGGTGGCGGTCCTCGGCCCGTCGGGCTCCGGCAAGTCCACGCTGTGCCGCACCATCAACCGGCTCGAGACCGTCGACTCCGGCAGGATCACCGTCGACGGCCGACCGCTGCCCGCCGAGGGTGCCCCGCTGGCACGGCTGCGGGCGCAGGTCGGCATGGTGTTCCAGGCCTTCAACCTGTTTCCCCACAAGACCATCCTCGACAACGTCACACTGGCACCGATGAAGGTGCACAAGACCCCGCGGGCCGAAGCCCAGCGGCGGGCGATGGCACTGCTGGAACGGGTCGGGGTCGCCGATCAGGCCGACAAACACCCCGCCCAGCTGTCCGGCGGACAGCAGCAGCGGGCGGCGATCGCCCGTTCGCTGGCGATGAACCCCAAGGTGATGCTGTTCGACGAGCCGACCAGCGCGCTGGACCCGGAGATGATCAGCGAGGTGCTGGCGGTGATGACCACGCTGGCCGACGACGGGATGACCATGGTGGTGGTCACCCACGAGATGGGCTTCGCGCGCCGGGCCGCCGATCGGGTGGTGTTCATGGCCGACGGGGCGATCGTGGAGGACGCCGGCCCGGCGGAGTTCTTCGGCGACCCCAAAACCGCGCGGGCCCAAGACTTTCTCGCCAAAGTCCTGGACCACTGAACGGTGATGACGTCCGGGTCACCGCTGGTGCGCAGACGGCTGTGGGCCGTGCTGGCGCTGGTGATGGTGTGTGTGTCGGCGTGTACCGCCCACGACAGCGGCAAGATCACCGTCGGCGTGAAGTTCGACCAGCCCGGGCTGAGTGTCAAGAAGCCGGACGGCACGCTCAGCGGGTTCGATGTCGAGGTGGCACGCTACATCGCGGGGCGGCTCGGCTACCCGCCCGAGCGCATCGCCTGGCTCGAAGCGCCGTCCGCGCAACGCGAGATGCTGCTGCGCAACGGCCAGGTCGACTACGTGGTGGCCACCTACTCGATCACCGATTCCCGGCGGCAGAAGATCGACTTCGCCGGCCCGTATCTGCTCGCCGGCCAGTCGCTGCTGGTGCGCGCCGACAACACCGACATCACCGGTACGGCGTCGCTGCAGCGTCATAAGAAGCTGTGTTCGGTGTCCGGCTCCACCCCCGCGCAGCGGATCAAGGACCGCTATCCGGGCGTGCAGCTGCAGCGCTACGACACCTATTCGGCATGCGTGGAGGCGCTGCGCAACGGCGCCATCGACGCGGTGACCACCGACGACGTCATCCTGGCCGGGTACGCCGCGCAGCGTCCCGGAACGTTCAAGCTGGTCGGGCAGCCGTTCTCCGCCGAGAAGTACGGGATCGGGGTGCGCAAGGGCAACGACGGCCTGCGCGGCCGGATCAACGACGCACTCGAGCAGATGCACCGCGACGGTTCCTGGCGGGCGGCGTTCACGGACAACTTCGGCCCCGCGGGGTTCGCGGTGCCCGACCCGCCGCCGATCGAGCGCTGATGTTCGCCGAATACCGGGGCCAGATCATCCAGGCGTTCACCGTCACGGTGGAGTTGGCGGCGCTGTCCGGGGTACTCGCACTGCTGCTGGGCACCGTGCTGGCCGCGATGCGGTTGTCGCCCGTTCCGGCGCTGCGCTGGCTCGGCGCCGGCTATGTCCACCTGGTGCGCAACACGCCGTTGACGCTGCTGTTGCTGCTGTGCTCCTTCGGCCTGGCCCAGACGCTGGGAGTGACGCTGACCGATCCCCATTCGCCGACATCGATCGACGACAGCAACTTCCGGCTGGCGGTGCTCGGGCTGAGTGTGTACACCGCGTCGTTCGTGTGCGAGGCGGTGCGCTCCGGGGTCAACACGGTGGGTATCGGGCAGGCCGAGGCCGCCCGCTCACTCGGGCTGAGCTTCGCCCAGAACCTGCGGATCGTGTTGCTGCCCCAGGCGTTTCGGGCGGTCATCATCCCGCTGGGCTCGGTGCTGATCGCGCTGACCAAGAACACCACACTGGCCTCGGCCATCGGCGTCGCCGAGGCGGCACTGCTGATGAAGACGATGACCGAGAACACCGCTGCACTGATCGGGGTGGGCACGGTGTTCGCGGCCGGGTTCATCGTGCTGACCCTGCCGCTGGGTCTGTTCTTCGGGTATCTGGGCCGGCGATGGAAGGTGTCGCGGTGAGGTCCACGACACCGGCGACGGTGCTGTTCGACGCTCCCGGGCCCCGGGCCCGGGCCCGGCACCGCGCGATGTCGGCGGCGACGCTGCTCATCGCCGCGCTGCTGTGCTGGACGGTGTGTTCGCGGCTGTCCGCCAAGGGGCAGCTGGCCGCGGAGAAGTGGACGCCGTTTCTGACCGCCGACCTGTGGCGGACCTACGTGCTGCCCGGGGTGGCGGGGACGCTGACCGCGGCGGCGTGGTCGATCGGGTTGGCGCTGATCCTGGGCATCAGCCTGGGGGTCGGCCGGTTGTCGGGTGTGCGGCCGGTGCGCTGGGGCTGCGCGGTGGTGGTGGAGTTCTTCCGGGCGATCCCGGTGCTGATCATGATGATCTTCGCCTACTTCGTCTACGGCGTGCTCAGCGTGTTCCCGCCGCAGCAGATCGCGCTGGCCGGGGTGGTCACCGGCCTGACGCTCTACAACGGCGCCGTCATCGCCGAGATCGTCCGGGCCGGGGTGAATGCCCTGCCCGGCGGGCAGTCGGAGGCCGCCGCCGCGCTGGGCCTGGGCTGGAGCGCCTCGATGCGGCTGGTGTTGTTGCCGCAGGCCGTCACCGCCATGCTGCCGGTGCTGGTGTCGCAGCTGGTGGTGGTGCTCAAGGACACCGCGATCGGCTATCAGATCACGTTCGTGGAGATGGTCCGCCAGGGCACCGTGGTCGGCTCTCAGTACAGCAACTATCTGTCGGCACTGCTGGTGATCGCGGCGCTGATGATCGCCGGAAATCTGGTGCTGTCCGCCGGTGCGATCAGGCTGGAGCGCCGGCTGCGCCGCGCCCGGCACCGCCCGCTGGAGGCGACCACGATTGAACCCGAGGGCACCCCCGGGGCGCGAGTGGTCTAGGTGGTTTCGGCACTGCACACACCCGGGCGGGCCGTCTAGAGTCGGACCCAACAGCTAGCGACAGGAGACCTCCATGGCCATCACCCCCAAGGACGCGTTCAACGCCGCCCGGGACATCGCCACCCACGCCGTCGAGAAGGCCTCGGACATCGTCGAGGACGCCGGTGACATCATTCGCGGCGACATCTCCGGCGGGGCCAGCGCGATCGTTCAGGACTCCATCGAGATCGCCAGCCACGCCGTCGAACGGACCAAGGAAGTCTTCACCTCCAAGGACGAGATCGGCGAGATCGACGAGGCCTGAGGCCTCACACCCGGCGGCGCTCCCGTTCGGCCGCCAACTCGTCGCGCACAACGTCGTAGGCCAGCGGCGGACTGTAGCCGCGACGGGCCAGCATCGCCACCAGCCGCCGCGTGACACGTGTGTCGTCCTCGCCGAGGGTTTCTCGCCGCAGTTTGGTCTGCACCAGTCGCTCGGCGCGGTCGCGTTCGGCGCCGGCGTCGATACCGGCGAGCACCCCGGCGATGATCTCCTCGGCGACGCCCTTGGTGCGCAGTTCGGCGGCCAGCACCTTGCGGCCCTTGCCTGTGTGTTCCCGCCGGGAGCGCACCCACTGCTCGGCGAAATCGGCGTCATCGATCAGTCCGGCCGTGGCCAGCCGGTCGAGCACCCGTTCACTGACGTCGTCGGGGTAGCCCCGCTTGCTCAAGTGGCCGGCCAGTTCGGCGCGGGTACGGGCCCGCGCGGTGAGCAGGCGAAGGCACAATGACTTCGCCTGCTCCTCGCGCTTGGGTTCCGACAGTTCAGAAGTCGACGGGAGCGGGCAGGACGTCATCGGTCAGCTCATCGGTCAGCACGGCACCGATGCCGAGCTTCTCTTTGATCTTCTTCTCGATCTCGTTGGCCACGTCGACGTTCTCCATCAAGAAGTTACGGGCGTTCTCCTTGCCCTGCCCGAGCTGTTCGCCGTCGTAGGTGAACCAGGAGCCCGACTTGCGGACGAAGCCCTGTTCCACTCCCATGTCGATCAGCGAGCCCTCGCGGCTGATGCCGCGGCCGTACAGGATGTCGAACTCCGCTTGCTTGAAGGGAGGGGAGCAGTTGTGCACCACAACCCCTTCCGCGACGAGATTGTGCAGTTCCTCGACCTCAAGATCGAAGGTTCGCGCCCGCCGCATCGGCAACACCTCGCGGATCACCGAGTACCGCAGTTCGTCGGCCAGCACCTCGTGAAGGAACTTGTCGTCCAAGGCGTCCGCCAGTGCCTGCACCCGGTCCCTGCGGAGCCGGCTGGTACCCAATACCTGCTTCATGCCGCCGCGAGGGTCACCGGCGCCGTCTCCGATCATGGCCGCGGCCTCGTGCGCTGTCACACCGCGCTCATCGAGGTAGTTGAGCACGGCAGTGGCAACTTCCGCCGACAGATAGACCGCCTGAGAACCACGCCGTCTCCCGCGCATGGCTTCTGGAATGGCGCCAACAAGAGCCCTACCTCGCGGGCCCCACATCGGAACAGCGTCGGCGAAGGCCGTGATGTTCTCCATGCCCGCGATCCGGACTTCGAAGGCCTGACGCTTGGACTGGACCCGTCGCCCATTGATAATGCTGGGGCGCTGCCGAGTCGGGTCGTAGTCCCGGACTGTGCTCACGATGCCGAATCGCATGAGCAGCCAATGGATCTGGTGTGCGAGCTGCTCGGATGTCGTCGCGTAACCCACCCGCAGCGCGCCGGTCTGTTCCCGGCTCACCCAGCCATCGCTTTCCAGCAGCCCGAACAGCAGGTTAGCGGCCACGTCGGCGCTGATGTCCGGTTCGAAGAACCAGGAAGGAATCGTCTTCTCCCACGCCAGCTTCCCGTGGATACCGGCCCGCCGGCAGAGTTCCAGGACACCATTGCGTTCACCGGGCCGATGCGAGAACGCAAGGGACAGCGGACCTTGCGGATGAGCAGCACAGCCAAGCGTCGCCGCGATCCGGGCCGCGTCGTCGATGAGCGCCTGCTGGATATTGATGAAGTTGACCGGAGTCTTACCGCCCACATAGCCATCGCCGATCAGATACCCCAGCAACCGGGCGTGATCGGCCGGAATGGGCTCGCTGTCCCCGAACCCGTCGAAACGGCGCGGCTGCGCCACCCGGTCCCCCGCGCGAAGCTCCCCGGCCTGACGCCAACCGTATTCCGTCAGAACCTTGTGGTCGGGCGTTGCCCATAGCGTGGCCCCCCCGGCGATCCGCAGACCGACCACATCCTGGGCTCCCTGGTCGAACCAGGACACCACCGGCCGGACGTGCAATGTCCCGTCTTTCGCCGCAGCCACGACGTGGATCTGCTTACGCTCGTCGACGACATCTTCGATTCGATGCGTCGCGCCGGTGACGGGGTCGAAGATGCGGGTACCTTCGGCAAGGCACTTGTTCTTGACGACCTTGACCCGGGTCCGGTTGCCGACCGCGTCGGTGCCGTCTTTGAGTGTCTCAATCCTCCTGACGTCCAGGCGAACCGAGGAGTAGAACTTCAAAGCCTTTCCGCCCGTGGTCGTTTCAGGACTGCCGAAAAAAACGCCGATTTTTTCCCGCAACTGGTTGATGAAGATCGCGGTGGTGCCCGAATTATTCAGTGCGCCGGTCATTTTCCGCAGCGCCTGGCTCATCAGCCGGGCCTGCAGACCGACGTGGCTGTCGCCCATCTCGCCCTCGATCTCGGCGCGTGGCACCAGGGCGGCCACCGAGTCGATGACCAGGATGTCCAGCGCGCCGGAGCGGATCAGCGTGTCGGCGATCTCCAGTGCTTGCTCACCGGTGTCGGGCTGGGACACCAGCAGTGAATCGGTGTCCACCCCGAGCTTCTTGGCGTATTCGGGGTCCAGCGCGTGCTCGGCGTCGATGAACGCCGCGATCCCGCCGGCGGCCTGGGCGTTGGCCACCGCGTGCAACGCCACGGTGGTCTTACCGGAGGACTCCGGGCCGTAGACCTCGACGATGCGGCCCCGGGGCAGGCCACCGATGCCCAGTGCCACATCCAAGGCGATGGAGCCGGTCGGGATGACCGTGACCGGCTGTCGGACCTCGTCGCCGAGGCGCATCACCGAGCCTTTGCCGAAATTCTTGTCGATCTGGGCCATCGCCAGTTCGAGTGCTTTCTCGCGGTCGGGAGCTTGCGCCATGATGTCTCTCCTGTGGTTCGGTGTTCGGTTGACCGGTTCTCGGTCGGTTGGCCGTGACGCTAGCCACAGGGTCCGACAACCCGGCGAACTTCATCCACAGTAGGCGAACGGATGTTCGAATCAAGTCAGACACGCGGCGTGTCGGCGTGTCGGATTTTCGAGGGCGACGGCAGCTCCGGCCGATCCCGTCAGGCCACCCGCATCACGTGCGCGGACGCCCCGATGGCGGTGTCTTCGGAACCCATCATGGTGCGCATGAAGTCTTCCTGCTCCCGCCGGCCGCGCAGTGCCGCGCGGTCCAACCCGCCGGGCAGCAGCAGCGCCGCGGCGCTGCGGGCAAGGTTCACCGGCATCCGCAGCAGCGGGTACCACGGCAGCACGAACGCCGGCAGCCCCAGCTTGCGCATGGTGCCCGGTCCCAGGAAGCTGCCGGTCACCGACAGGTGCTGGGACCGTGCGATCCGGCGCCGCACGGCGGGCATGGCGCGGAAATGCCATTCCAGCGGATCGTCGGCCATCGGGGCCGCCAGCTGCTTGGTGGACTCGTCGGGCTCGGACAGCGCACCGAGGGTCTGGTAGAGAATCCGGACGCCGTCGCGGAAGCTGCGCGGCAGCCAGTCTTCGCGCAGGCCCATCAGCCAGCCGACGTAGCGGGTCATATGCGCGATGTCTTCAAGTTCGCTCGGCGACAGCACGATTCCCAGCCCCACCCCGGCGGCCGGCGGTGCGATCAGCGCTCCCACCAGGGTGGCGGCCATATCGGTCTGGTTGACCGGCAGGCCCCATTCGTCGGCACGCCAGTCCGGCAGGGCGGCCACGTGCCGGCGCACATACTCGTGGATCAGCCGGACCCGGATGGTGGCCTGATAACCGGCGCCGAGTGGCTCCAATCCCCCCTCGCCACTGACGTCCATCGCCCATTGCAAGGTCTCGGCGAACCGTTTGTTCGAGCCCTTCTCCAGCACACCGGTGCGCAGCAGGGTCTTGTTGAACGAGGAGAACTGGTAGCCGCCGAGAAACGACACGTCACGGGCGATGTAGGTGCCGTCGGCGCCGCCCCGGCGCAGGGCCCGCTGACCCCGGCGCACCCGGTCCATGTCGACCCAGTCCGGGATCGGCTCGAACTCGCCGAAGAACTCCCGCAGCGGGGCCGGCGCATCGGGCACCGAAGCCAGCCCGTGGGCCAGTATCCGATCGAAGAGCGGGCGCGCCTCCCCGGCCTGCGACATCCACTCGACCAGCCGGCGCATCGGTTCGTCGCCGGCGGTCAGGTCCTCACCGATTCGGCGCCACTGTTCGGGCGTGGGCTTGCCGATCGCCAGCGCCCCGGCCAGCACCCGGATGCTGGCCGGAATCGCGCCGGGCACGTCCGGATGCCGTGCCGGGACGGCCGGTGCGGGTGAAGTCATCGAGCAACCTCCAGCGCATATTTTGGATAACATCCGTGTTCCAAATCTAGGACGCAGGTAGGCTGATGTCAATGAAACGCCCGGAGGTGGTGCGCGACTACGGCGGCATCAGCGCGGTTGACCGTCGCGCCGACCGCCGGAGCAAGCTGCTCGCCGCCGGGCGGCAACTCTGGGGCGAATCGGGCCTCGGCGAGGTCACCGTGCGGGGCGTGTGTTCGGCGGCCGGGCTGATCCCCCGCTATTTCTACGAACAGTTCCCCAGCCGCGACGCGCTGATTTTCGCGGTCTCCGATGACGTGCGCGACCAGCTGCTCGAAGCGCTGCTCACCGCCGGCGTCGGTGACCCCGGCACACTGACCGACAAACTCCGCTCGGCGCTGTCTGCGTTCCTCGATCTCATCGAAGCCGACCCGCACATCCACCGCATCGCCACCAGCGACCTGTCCGGGGTTCCCGGGCTGAGCGAGCACCGCGCACACATTCTGGAGATGATCGCCGACCTGATCGTGCAGCAGGCCCCGGGCGTGCTCGGCGGGGAGACTCCGCCGCCGGCGGAGTTACGCCGCGGTGCGCTGTTCCTGGCCGGCGGCGTCAACCAGATCATCGAGGACTGGCTCGCCAACCCCGTCGAGACCACGACCGAGCTGGCCTCGGTCTGCGCCGACCTCTGTGTCTCGGTGGTGCGCAGCATCGTGGCGCCGCGGGAGAACTCTCACCACTGATCGCGCGGCACGTCGAAGTCGCTGCACAGCGCCCACCACACGTCGCGGGGTTCCACCCCGTCCTCGATTGCCTGCGCCGCAGTCCGCCCGCCCACCGCCGCCAGCACGTGGTCGGTCAGCACCGTGCTGCCGTAGGCCGCACCGAAACGCGATGCGACCCGCTCGTGGAATTCGGTCAGCCGCACGCATCCCAACCTACCCAGCGCGCGACAGTGCCTGGTGGCACACCCGTACCGGATCGGCCACCTCGGCGGCGCCCGCAGCGGCCTGTCGCGCGGCCTCGCGGTAGCTCGACGACGCCAGCACCGCGCCCACCGCCTCGGTCAGCGCCGCCGCCGTCAGCGGCCGGATCAGCCGGCCACTGCCCTGCCGCACAACGCGGTTGGCGATCTCCCACTGGTCGCCGCCGCCGGGCACCACCACCAGCGGCACCCCGGCCAGCAGTGTTTTGGCCACCATGCCGTGCCCGCCGCCGCAGATGACCAGGTCGGCGTGGGCCAGCAGTTCGTCCTGGCGCCCCAGTCCGGCGACGGCCCACGGCGGCAGCGTCAGCTCCGGGCCGCCCAGCCGCGACACCGCCACCCGGGCGCCCTCCGGCAGCCCCGCGCCGGGCACCAGGTGCTCCAGCGCCAGCTCGGCCAGTCCGGCGGCCCCGGTCAACGCCGTGGACGGCGCCACCACCACCAGCGGCCCGGAGCCCGGCGGCACGGCCAGCAATTCATCGGTGGGTTCGAAGTGCAGCGGCCCGACGACGACCGCCTCGGCGGGCCAGTCCGGGCGGGGCACCTCCAGGGCGGGCAGGGTGGCGATCAGCCGCCGCAGCGGGCCGGGGTCGCGCTTCGGCAGGCCGATGCCGGCCCGGGCTTCGGCGCGCTGCCGCAGACCGGTGCGCACCGACCGGGCGGTCAGCGACCGCATCACCGCATCCCGCAGCCGGCCTGCTACCCCGGTGCCCGGCGCCAGCCCACTGCCGATCGGCGGCAGCCCCTTCGACGGCAGGTACAGCGGGTGCGGGTTCAATTCGACCCACGGGATGCCCAGCAGTTCGGCGGCCATCCCCCCGCACGCCGTGATGACGTCGGAGACCACCAGATCCGGCGCCAGCGCGCGCAGCTGGTCCAGGTTCTGGCACGCCATGCGCGCCGCCCGCCGATGGATCTTGGCCCCGGCGTCGCCGTCGTCGTCGGCGTCGGTGGGGTCCAAGCCGATCAGCTCCGCGGCATCCAGCCCGGCAGCGCGCGCGGTGGCCAGCCACTGCACCCCGGTCAGCAACGTCGGCGCGTCGCCGGCGGCGGCGAAGCGCCGGCACAACGCGATCGCCGGAAACGCGTGACCGGGATCCGGCCCGGCTACCACCACGATGCGCATCGGCCTACCGTGCCACAGCC
>CAYNJD010000056.1:0-14000 GCA_964397355.1 uncultured Mycobacterium sp.
CCGCGGTGTGCGCGGCGATCAGGGTGACCTCGGCGCCGCGCTGGGCGGCCACCCGAGCCACCGCGTAGCCCTGCTTGCCGGAGCTGCGGTTGCCGATGAACCGGACCGGGTCGATCGGCTCACGGGTTCCGCCGGCGGTCACCAGCACCTTGCGCCCGGCCAGGTCGTAGGGCAGCGCGTCGGCCCGCTCCAACAGCAGTGACGCGAAGGTGTTGATCTCCTCGGCCTCGGGCAGCCGGCCCGGCCCGGTGTCGGCGCCGGTCAGGCGTCCCGACGCGGGTTCGAGCACCACCGCGCCCCGTTCCCGCAGGGTCGCCACATTGGCGACGGTGGCCGGGTGCTGCCACATCTCGGTGTGCATCGCCGGCGCGAACAGCACCGGGCATCGGGCGGTCAACAGCGTGGCGGTCAGCAGATCGTCGGCGCGGCCGGCGACCGCGCGGGCCAGCAGGTCGGCGGTTGCGGGGGCCACCACCACCAGGTCGGCCTGTTGGCCGATGGCCACATGCGGAACGGCCGGCACATCCGCGAAGACCCCGGTGTGCACCGGCTGGCCGGAGAGCGCCTCGAAGGTGGCGGCGCCGACGAACCGCAGGGCGGACTCGGTCGGCACCACCTGTACGCAGTGGCCGGCCTCGGCCAGCTGTCGGACCACGGTGCACGCCTTGTATGCGGCAATGCCCCCGGAGACGCCGACGACGATCCGTTTGTGGCCCACCGGCACCGACCCGTCCCGCCCTTACTCGCCTTCGGTGTATTCGAGCAGGTCGCCGTGAATCTCGCGCAGTGCGATCGACAGCGGCTTCTCTTGCAGGCCGGGCTCGACCAGCGGCCCGACGTATTCGAGGATGCCCTCGCCGAGCTGGTTGTAGTAGTCGTTGATCTGCCGCGCTCGCTTGGCGGCGTAGATGACCAGGGCGTACTTGCTCGACGCGCGCTGCAGCAACTCGTCGATGGGCGGGTTGGTGATGCCGAGCGGCGTGTCGTAGCCGCCGATCAACGCCGGGTCGAACTCGTCGGTGTCGGTGGCTGTCGACTTGCTGGCCGAGTCGGCCTGCGAGGTACTCACTAAGACAATCTCCTGGCTATCGCAGTCTTGGGGTTGATCACGCGTGCTGGCTGTCGTCCGGGTCGATCAGATTGCATCCGGCGCGGAATCCACCAGCAAGGATACCAATTCTGAGCAGGCGGTTTCCAATCGAGCATTGACAACGACCGTGTCGAAGTCCGCCTGGGCCGCCAGCTCGGTGCGCGCGGTGTCCAGCCGACGCTGCATGACCTCCGCGGATTCGGTGCCACGCCCGACCAGTCTGGCCTGCAGCGTCTCCCAGTCCGGCGGCGCCAGAAACACCGTGACGGCCGCCGGCAGGGCCTTCTTGATGGCCCGGGCCCCGGCCAGGTCGACCTCGATGAGAACGGGCCGCCCGGAGCGGGTCGCCTCGGCGACCGGGGCCGCCGGGGTGCCCGATCGTTGCAGGCCGCCATGGATGTCGGCCCACTCCAACAGCGCGTCGGCCTCGATCAACCGGTCGAACTCGTCCGGCGTCACGAACTGGTAGTCGACACCGTCGACTTCCCCGGGCCGCGGGGCCCGGGTGGTGGCCGAAACGCTGAAATACAGGTCCGGTACCCGCTCCCGCAGGCAGCGGACCACGCTGGACTTACCGACCGCGGATGGGCCGGACAGCACCACGACGCGTCCCGCGTGTCGGCTGTCCGGCCCTCCACCGGCATTCACCGTCGGGTCAGGAGAAGTCGAACTTCTCCAGCAGCGCCTTGCGCTGCCGGTCACCCAGCCCGCGCAGCCGGCGGGTGGGGGCGATCTCCAGCTCGGTCATGATCTCCTGCGCCTTGACCTTGCCGACCTTCGGCAACGCCTCCAGCAGCGCAGACACCTTCATCTTGCCCAGGACCTCGTCGGTCTCGGCGTCCTTGAGCACCTGCTTGAGGTTGGTGCCGCCGCGCTTGAGCCGGTCCTTGAGTTCGGCTCGGGCTCGGCGTGCGGCAGCCGCCTTCTCCAAAGCGGCCGCGCGCTGCTCGTCGGTCAACTGGGGAAGGGCCACGATTCCTCCGTCTCGTCATCATCGACATACGCCGATGTATTCCTTGTCTCGGCCGGGTACTCCCGCCCAGAGACGACGACCGTACCCACGCCGTCTGACGAAATCTAACCCCACCCCCGGTTTCCGGCTACAAATGCCCAGCGTGCGGCCGCTGCGCTGGGCGGTCTGACCGGGCCCGAACCGGAACGCCCGATGGTGCCCGCAGCGATCACGCCGGCTCCGGACGAATCGGAAAAACAATGCTCTAGCTGGGCTTTTCTTCGCTCTAGCTGCCGGGTTGCAGCGGTACCACCGCGCTCCTGTGTGGTTCCCCGCCGGCCAGACGGACCCGTCGGCATTGAATTGGCACCTCACGGCGTGTCGCGCGTGTCGGCCCGGGCTCGACTACCGGCCGTAGTAGCCCGGCGGCGGCCCGTCGGGGCGTCGCGGCTACCCGGCCAGGTACGCCACGGCGTCGCGTAGCCGCTCGGCGGCGGCCCGCAGCCGCTCGACGTCGGGGCCGGCGCGCAGCACCTCACGGGAGACGGCGGGCAGCAGTGCACCGCGGGCGGCCCCACCGAGGCCGGCCAGGTCCTCGGGCCGGCCGCCCTGCGCCCCGATACCCGGCACCAGCACCGGGCCGCCCAGGGCGCTCAGATCGGGCACCTCGCGCAGCGTGGCACCGACCACCACCCCGATCGAGCCGGGCACCGCCCCGGCCGCTCGGTTGGCTGCGGCGGCCGCGTCGACGATCGTCTGCGCCACGGTGCGGCCGCCGGCCCGGGCGCGCTGCACACCGGCCCCCTCCGGGTTGGAGGTGGCGGCCAGCACGAAGACGCCCCGCCGGTGTGCGGCGGCGGTGTCCAGCAGCGGCTGCAGCGACCCGAAGCCCAAGTACGGCGAGGCGGTCACCGCGTCGGCGGCCAGTGGCGAGTGCCCGGCCCACGCCGTCGCGTAGGCGGCCATCGTCGAGCCGATGTCGCCACGCTTGGCATCGGCCAGCACCAGCACCCCGGCGTCGCGCAGCGCCGCGATGGTGCGCTCCAGCACGGCGTAACCGGCGGAACCGTACGACTCGAAGAACGCCACCTGCGGCTTGACGACGGCGAACCCGGCGAACGCCGCGACGCACGTCTGGCTGAAGGTGTCCAGCCCGTCCGGCGTGGCCGGCAGGCCCCAGCCGGCCAGCAGTTCCGGGTGCGGGTCGATGCCCAGGCACAACGGCCCGCGGGCCGCCGTCGCCTCGGCCAGGCGCGCGCCGAAACCGGCGGTCATCAGTGCCCGCCGAGCGTGCTGTGCAGCTCCTGCAGCGAACGCACACCGATATCGCCGCGGATACCGGCCTCGATGCCCTGCACCGCGGCGGCGGCCCCCTGCACGGTGGTGACGCACGGGATGTTGACGCTCACTGCGGCCGAACGGATCTCGTAGCCGTCCACTCGGGGACCGGAGTTGCCGTAGGGGGTGTTGATCACCAGGTCGACCTCACCGGCGCGGATCGCGTCCACCGCCGACGGCAGCGGATCGGTCTCATCGGCCTCTTCGAAGTGCTTGCGCACCACGTCGCAGGGAATGCCGTTGCGGCGCAGCATCTCCGCGGTTCCCTCGGTGGCCAGGACCCGAAAACCCAAGTCGGCCAGCCGTTTGACCGGGAACACCAGTGAACGCTTGTCGTGGTTGGCCACCGACACGAAAACCGTGCCGTCGGCGGGCAGCGACCCGTAGGCGGCGGTCTGGCTCTTGGCGAACGCGGTGCCGAAGTCGCGGTCGATGCCCATCACCTCGCCGGTCGATTTCATCTCCGGTCCCAGCAGCGAGTCGATGCCGGACCCGTCCGCGCGACGGAAGCGGTGGAACGGCAGCACCGCTTCTTTGACCGCGATCGGGGCGTGCGCCCCGACGGTGGCCCCGTCACCGGAGGCCGCCAGCATGCCCTCGGCCCGAAGCTCGGCGATGGTGGCGCCCAGCATCACCCGCGCGCAGGCCTTGGCCAGCGGCACCGCGGTGGCCTTGGACACGAACGGCACGGTGCGGCTGGCCCGCGGGTTGGCCTCCAGCACGTAGAGCACGTCGTCTTTGAGGGCGAACTGCACGTTGAGCAGCCCCACCACCCCGACGCCGCGGGCGATGGCCTCGGTGGCGCGGCGCACCTTCTCGATGTCGCTGCGGCCCAGCGTCACCGGCGGCAGGGCGCACGCCGAGTCGCCGGAGTGGATGCCGGCCTCCTCGATGTGTTCCATGATCCCGCCGATGTAGATCTCGGTGCCGTCGCTCAGGGCGTCGACGTCGATCTCGATGGCGTCCTCCAGGAATCGGTCGACCAGCACCGGGTGCTCCGGCGACAGCAGCGCCGCCCGGGTGATGTAGCCGCGCAGCGTCTCCTCGTCGTAGACGATCTCCATGCCGCGCCCACCCAGCACGTAGGACGGCCGGACCAGCACCGGGTAGCCGATGTCGGCGGCGATCCGTTTCGCCTGCTCGAAGGTGGTCGCGGTGCCGTAGCGCGGCGCCGGCAGCCCGGCGCCGGCCAGCACGTCACCGAAGGCGCCGCGGTCCTCGGCCAAATCGATGGCCTCCGGAGTGGTTCCGACGATGGGCACCCCGGCGTCGGCCAACCGCTGGGCCAGCCGCAGCGGGGTCTGCCCGCCCAGTTGCACGATGACACCGACGACGCCGGGCCCGCCCTGACCGGACTGCTGTTCGGCGTAGTACACCTCGAGCACGTCCTCGAACGTCAGCGGTTCGAAGTAGAGCCGGTCGGCGGTGTCATAGTCGGTGGACACCGTCTCCGGGTTGCAATTGACCATCACGGTCTCGAACCCGGCCTGGCTCAAGGTGATCGCGGCGTGCACGCAGCTGTAGTCGAACTCGATGCCCTGGCCGATCCGGTTCGGCCCGGATCCCAGGATGAGCACCTTGGGCTTGGCCTCCTGCACGGCCACCTCGGTCTCGGCGGCCGGGTCCAGCTCGAAGGTGCTGTAGTGATAGGGCGTTTTCGATTCGAATTCCGCCGCGCAGGTGTCGACGGTCTTGAAGACCGGGTGGATCCCCAGCCGGTCCCGCAGCAGCCGCACCCCGTCCTCACCGGCCAACTCCGGCCGCAGCGCGGCGATCTGATGATCCGACAGGCCGCTGTATTTACAGCGACGCAGCAGATCCGCGTCCAGCACCGGGGTGTCGACGACCTCGGCGCGCAGCGCCACCAGGCCGTTGATCTGCTCCACGAACCACGGGTCCACCCCGGAGGCCGCGGCGACTGCCTCGACGCTCGCGCCCAGGCGCAGCGCCAGCTCGATGTCATAGAGCCGCCCCTCGGTGGGGGTGCGCAATCGGGTCAGTGCGTCCTCCGCGGTTCCGTCGGGGTCGGGTTGCGTCCAGAACCCGGCACGGTCGGACTCCAGCGAGCGCATCACCTTGCCCAGTGATTCGATGAAGTTGCGGCCCAACGACATCGCCTCGCCCACCGATTTCATGGTGGTGGTCAGCCGGGGGTCGGCGCCGGGGAACTTCTCGAACGCGAAGCGGGGCGCCTTGACCACGACATAGTCCAGTGCCGGCTCGAAGCAGGCCGGGGTTTCTTTGGTGATGTCGTTGACGATCTCGTCGAGGGTGTAGCCGATGGCCAGTTTCGCGGCGATCTTGGCGATCGGGAAACCGGTGGCCTTCGAGGCCAGTGCGGAAGACCGTGACACCCGCGGGTTCATCTCGATCACGATGAGCCGGCCGTCGTTGGGGTTCACCGCGAACTGGATGTTGCAGCCGCCGGTGTCCACCCCGACCTCGCGCAGGATCGCGATGCCCAGATCACGCATCCGCTGGTATTCCCGGTCGGTCAGCGTCATCGCCGGTGCGACGGTCACCGAGTCACCGGTGTGCACGCCCATCGGGTCGACATTCTCGATCGAGCAGACCACGACGACGTTGTCATGGGCGTCGCGCATCAGCTCGAGCTCGAATTCCTTCCAGCCGTAGATGGATTCCTCGATCAGCACGTTCGCCGTCGGTGAGGCGGCCAGGCCGTCGCCGGCCATCCGGGCCACGTCGTCGATGCTGGCCGCCAGACCCGAACCCAGGCCGCCCATGGTGAAGGAGGGCCGGACCACGACGGGCAGGCCGAGTTCGGCGACGGCCTCGGAGACCTCGGCCATGGTGTAGCAGACCGCCGAGCGGGCCGACTCGCCGCCGACGCGGGCCACGATGTCCTTGAACTGCTGGCGATCCTCGCCGCGCTGAATGGCCTCGAAATCGGCGCCGATCAACTCGACGCCGTAGCGTTCCAGCACCCCGTGCTCGTGCAGCGCCACCGCGGTGTTCAGCGCGGTCTGCCCGCCGAGGGTGGCCAGCAGCGCGTCGATGGCGTTGCCGCGCTCGGCCTGCTGGGCGAGAACCTTCTCGACGAATTCCCAGGTGATCGGCTCGACATAGGTGTGGTCGGCGTACTCCGGGTCGGTCATGATGGTGGCCGGGTTGGAGTTGACCAGGCTCACCTGCAGGCCCTCGGCCTTGAGCACCCGGCAGGCCTGGGTGCCGGAGTAGTCGAACTCGCAGGCCTGGCCGATCACGATCGGCCCGGAGCCGATCACCAGCACATGGTTGATGTCTGTCCGGCGCGGCATCAGCGCTCCCCTGCCATCAGGTCGACGAATTGGTCGAACAGGTATTCCGCGTCGTGCGGGCCGGCCGCGGCCTCCGGGTGATACTGCACCGAGAAGGCCCGGCCGTCGGTGAGCTTGACGCCCTCGACCACCCCGTCGTTGGCGCAGGTGTGGCTGACGACTGCCGGTCCGAAGTCGGTGGTGAAGACTTCCCCCGCTTCACCTTCCAAGGCGAATCCGTGGTTCTGCGCGGTCACCGCGACCCGGCCGGTGGCGTGGTCGATCACCGGGATGTTGATGCCACGGTGCCCGAACACCATCTTGTAGGTGTTCAAACCCAGCGCCCGGCCCAGGATCTGGTTGCCGAAACAGATTCCGAACAGCGGGATTCCGGCACCCAGCACCTGGCGGGTCACCGCGACCAGTGCGTCGGCGGTGGCCGGGTCACCGGGCCCGTTGGACAAAAACACCCCGTCCGGTTTCAGCTCGGCGATCGCATCGAAGTCCACCGACGACGGCAGCACATGGCTGCGGATGCCGCGGCGGGCGAAGTTGCGCGGCGTGTTCGTCTTGATGCCCAGATCCAGCGCGGCGACCGTGAACCGGTGTGCGCCATCGGGCTCCACCACATACCCCGTGCCGGTGCTGACCTGCCCGGCGAGGTCGGCGCCGAGCATCGACGGTTGCTCGCGGACCCGGCTCACCAACTCGTCAACCGGTGCCAGCGCATCACCGGAGAAGACTCCGGCCTTCATCGAGCCGTGGCTGCGCAGGTGGCGCACCACGGTACGGGTGTCGACACCGGCCACCCCCACGATGCCCTGACGCTCCAGTTCGTCCTCCAGCGTTGCGGTGGCCCGCCAGTTCGACGCCCGCGGCGACGGATCGCGCACCACGTAGCCGGCCACCCAGATCTTGTCGTCGCGGCTCTCGCCGTCCTCGCGGTTCCAGCCGGTGTTGCCGATCTGCGGGGCGGTGGCGACCACGATCTGCCGGTGGTAGCTGGGGTCGGTCAGCGTCTCCTGGTACCCGGACATCCCGGTGGAGAACACCGCCTCGCCCAGGCTTTCTCCCACGGCCCCGAACGACGTTCCGGTGAAGATCCGGCCGTCCTCGAGGACCAGGGCGGCCCGTGTGTTGCTCATTGGTCATCCTCCCGCCAGCGGGTGTGTTCGGCACGGTCGTCGGCGCGGAAGCCGGTGTCCATCTCGGTTCCCGACGGCAGCCGCCAACGGATCGCCAGCACGCCGTCGTTGGGCCGGGTGGGCAACGTGGGGATCGCCCGGCCGGCGATGCCGCGTTCGGTGCGGACCGCGATGATCGAGTCCTGCGGAATCCAGATCGGCCGGGCGCCGCTGCGCTGCACCATGATTCCCTCGGGGTAGCGGGTGAGCACCGCTTTGGTGCGATAGCCCAGGTCCCCCACCACCACCCGGTCGTTCCACTTCGGTGCCAGGGTGCAGCCCAGATACAGCCCGCGGGTGGGGTCGACGGTGGGCGGGCCCACCGTGTCGGGCACCGTTGGCAGGGCACCGATCAGGGCCTCCTGCAGCTGACCGCGGTGCCGCCAGCCCCGCATCATCAGCCGGATCACCACGCCGATCGCCACCACCAACAGCAACGCGAAGATCAGCGACCCGACCATCGTGGGGGTGTTCATGCCGGGCTGTTCCCGTCACGCGCCGTGACCTTGCCGCGCAGCAGGGTCGCGGTGACGGCGGCCGGCAGCGTCATCGCCTCGTAGGGGGTGTTGGCCGACCGGCTGGCCAGCTGCTCGCCGGTGACCACCCAGCTCGCTTGCGCGTCGACCACGGTCAGGTTGGCCGGCTCGCCGACCTCCAGCGGCCGGCCCTGGTCGGGCAGACCGACGATCGCGGCCGGCCGCTCGCTCATCACCCGGGCCACATCGCGCCAGCTCAACAGGCCGGGCCGCACCATGGTGGCCACCACCACCGACAGCGCGGTCTGCAGACCGAGCATGCCGGGGCGGGCGGCGGCGAATTCACAGGTCTTCTCGTGCTCGGCGTGCGGCGCATGGTCGGTGGCCACACAGTCGATGACGCCGTCGGCCAATGCCTGGCGCAGTGCGGCGGCGTCGGCGGCCTCGCGCAGCGGCGGGTTGACCCGGTTGCGGCCGTCGTAGTCGGCCAGCCGACTGTCGTCGAGCATGAGGTGATGCGGAGTGACCTCGGCGGTCACCGAGATACCCTGCGCCTTAGCCCATTTGAGGAGCTCCACGGTTCCGGCGGTGGACGCGTGACAGATGTGCAGCCGGGCACCGGCGTCGCGGGCCAGCAGCGCGTCGCGGGCCACGATCGACTCCTCGGCGGCGCGCGGCCAGCCGGCCAGTCCCAGCCGGGCGGCGTTGGGCCCCTCGTGGGCGACCGAGCCGACGGTCAGCCGCGGTTCCTCGGCGTGCTGGGCGATCAGCACCCCCAGTCCGCTGGCGTACTCGAGTGCGCGGCGCATCACCAGTGGATCGGCCACGCACACCCCGTCGTCGGAGAACATCCGGACCCCCGCGGTGCCGGCCGCCATCATGCCCATCTCGGTCAGCTGCGTTCCACCCAGGCCGACGGTGACCGCGCCGACCGGATGCACATCGACCAGGCCGATCTGCTGGCCGCGCTGCCAGACATGGTCGGTGACCACCGGCGAGTCGGCGACGGGTTCGGTGTTGGCCATCGCGAACACCGCGGTGTAGCCGCCGAGAGCAGCTGCCGCCGAACCGGTTTCGATGTCCTCGGCGTATTCCCGGCCGGGTTCGCGCAGATGGGTGTGCAGGTCCACGAAACCGGGCAGCAGCACCTGGCCGGGCGCGTCGATGACGTCACAGCCATCCGGGGCGCCCAGGCCCGAACCGATCTCGGCGATCTGGCCGTCGGAGACCAGCACGTCAACCTGTTCACCCTCGCCGTAGCGCCGCACCCCGCGGATCAACACGCTCATGACACGGCGCCCTCTCCCGCCGACCCCGCGGCCTCAC
The DNA here is from genome assembly GCA_964397355.1 of uncultured Mycobacterium sp. Lineage (GTDB taxonomy): Bacteria > Actinomycetota > Actinomycetes > Mycobacteriales > Mycobacteriaceae > Mycobacterium. Next base: position 9,624 of record CAYNJD010000056.1, read on the forward strand.
TGCCCACCAGCAGATGGAACAGCACCGCCATCCGCACGTGCACACCGTTGGAAACCTGTTGCAGCACCGCCGATTGCGACGAGTCCGCCACCGACGAGGCGATCTCCATGCCGCGCAACATCGGGCCGGGGTGCAGCACCACCGCGTCGTCGGACAGCATCGCCCGGCGCTTCTCGGACAGGCCGTAGCGCACCGAGTACTCGCGCGTCGACGGGAAGAATCCGCCGGTCATCCGCTCGGCCTGCACCCGCAGCATCAGCACCGCGTCGGCGGCCGGCAGTTCGGCGTCCAAGTCGTAGCTCACCGTCACCGGCCAGTCCGCCACCCCGACCGGCAGCAGCGTGGGGGGCGCCACCAGCACCACCTCGGCGCCCAGTGTCGCCAGCAGCTGCACGTTGGAGCGGGCCACCCGGCTGTGCACGATGTCGCCGACCACGACCACCCGCCGGCCCTCGATGCCGCCGAGCCGCTGCCGCAGTGTCAGCGCATCCAGCAGCGCCTGGGTGGGATGCTCGTGGGTGCCGTCACCGGCGTTGACCACCGACGGACCTGTCTCATCAGCGCCGTTGGCGCCGGCGGTCCACTCGGCGAGCAGGTGGGCCGCGCCCGAGGACGGGTGGCGGATGATCAGCGCGTCGGCGCCGACGGCCCGCAACGTCAGCGCCGTGTCGCGCAGCGACTCCCCTTTGCCCACCGAGGAACCCGACGCGGACACGTTGACCACGTCGGCACTCATCCACTTGCCCGCCACTTCGAACGAGACGCGGGTCCGGGTGGAGTTCTCGTAGAACATGGTGATCACGGTGCGCCCGCGCAGCGTGGGCAGCTTCTTGACCTCGCGCCCCAGCAGGGCCTGGGCGAACCGGTCGGCGTCGTCGAGGATCGCGGTGGCCTCATCGCGACTCAGGTCCCCGGCCGCCAGCAGGTGCCTGGCGCTCATCGGGTGATCACCACCGCGTCGCGGCCGTCGTGTTCGGCCAGCAGCACGTGCACGCTCTCACCGCGCGCGGTCGGCACGTTTTTTCCGACGTAGTCGGCGCGCACCGGCAGTTCACGGTGGCCGCGGTCCACCAGCACCGCCAGCTGCACGATCCGGGGACGGCCCTGATCGCGCAGCGCGTCGAGGGCGGCGCGCACCGACCGGCCGGCATACAGCACGTCATCGACGAGGATCACCAGTGCGTCGTCGATGCCGCCGGGCGGGATCGAGGTGGATTCCAGCGGCCGCGGCGGCTGTCGCATCAGGTCGTCGCGGTACAAGGTGATGTCCAGCGCGCCGTGCCCGACGTCCACACCGCAGAACTCGCTGATCTTGCCGGCCAACCGCTGGGCCAGGGTGACGCCGCGGGTGGGAATACCCAGCAGCACGACCCTTGGATGAGTCGAGTGCGTCGGTTCGTCCAACGCGGTCTTCTCGATGATCTGATGTGCGATACGAGAAATAGTGCGACCCACGTCCGCCGAGGACATCAATTCCCGGTCGGTGCTGGAACTACCGGCAGCGCCCATGCGAAACCGCAGGACCTCCTTCTCCGCCTCGCGGGACGGATCGTTAAAGGATGTCGAACTGTCCGGCAGCCTAGCATCGGCGATTGCGCTGACGGAAATGACAGACCCACGATCGGTCCGGGCGGAGCGATCCCCGGGCTTGCGTAGCCTGAGCGGGTGAATCTCGACCTCAACCAGACGTCCATCCGGGAGGCATGCGACGCCGGCCTGCTCGCCGGCGCGGTGACCGTGGTCTGGCAGCGCGGCAAGGTGCTGCAGGTCAACGAGATCGGGTACCGCGATGTCGGGGCCCGGCTGCCGATGACCCGTGACACGGTGTTCCGGATCGCCTCGATGACCAAGCCGATCACGGTCGCGGCCGCGATGACGCTGATCGACGAGGGCCGGCTGCGGCTGGACGACCCGATCGCCCGCTGGCTGCCGGAGTTGGCCGCGCCGCAGGTGCTGATCGATCCGGCCGGGCCGCTGGAGAAGACCACCCCGGCCCGGCGGGCCCTCACCATCGAGGACCTGATGACGCACCGCTGCGGTATCGGCTACGGCTTCTCGGTGCCCGGGCCGATCGCCCGGGAGTATCAGCGGCTGCCGTTCGGGCGCGGGCCCGATGCCTGGCTTACGGCGCTGGCCGCGCTGCCGCTGGTGGATCAGCCCGGCGAGCGGGTGACCTACGGCCACGCCATCGACGTGCTGGGGGTGCTGCTGTCCCGCATCGAGGACAAGCCGCTGCCGCAACTGCTCGGCGAGCGGATCCTGGGTCCGCTGGGGATGTCCGACACCGGCTTCTTCGTTTCCCCCGGGGCGCGCGGGCGCAGCGCCACCATGTACCGCCTCGACGGCGACACACTGCGCGACGACGCGATGGGGCCGATGCCGATTGCCACCCCGGCGTTTCCCAACGCCGGGGGCGGGCTGATGTCGACCGCCGACGACTACCTGGCTTTCGCGCGAATGCTGCTGGCCGACGGCGTGTTCGACGGCACCCGGGTGCTCTCGGCGGAATCGGCGGCCGCGATGCGCGCCGACCGGCTCACCGACGCCCAGAAGCGGCACCCGTTCCTGGGGGCGCCGTTCTGGGTCGGCCGCGGCTTCGGGCTCAACCTGTCGGTGGTGACCGACCCGGCCCGCTCTCAGCCGCTGTTCGGCCCGGGCGGGGCGGGTTCCTTCAGCTGGCCCGGCGCCTACGGCACCTGGTGGCAGGCCGACCCGGCGGCGGACCTGATCCTGCTGTATCTGGTTCAGAATGCGCCGACGCTGTCCACCGAGTCCGCCGCCGCCGTCGCCGGCAACACCTCGGTGGCCAAACTACGGATCGCGCAACCGAAGTTCGTGCGCCGCACCTATCGCGCACTGGGGCTGTAGGCGCGCTCAGATCATCGAGATCGGCGAGATCTTCACGCCGACCTCCAACGCGCCGGCCAGTTCGCGCGCCACGTCGTAGTCGAATACGACGTGACCGCAGATGATGTCGACGTCCCGTTTGATCCGTTGCAGTGGGTTGTCCACGAAATGCACGCTGGCGCCGGAGGCCTCGAGCAGATCGGCTATCACGCTGCGGGATTCGTGCACGATGTGCGCTGCCACCGCCCGGGCGTCCGCGCGAACGGAGCGACTGATCTTCTCGCGTGCGTCCACGGCGTCCTGCAGCCGGCCCACCGTGTCGTCGAGCAACCCGTGCAGAGCCCGCAGCCGCACCCGCGCATCGGCCAGGCGGATCTGGGCGGCGGGCTGGTTCTTCTGTGCCGCACCGGAATACGACAACACCCGTTGGCCGAGTCGCTCGGCGTAGAGGTCGGCGACCCGTTCGGCGGAACCGAGCGCCGGCATCGCGGCAACCAGCGCCAGCGCCGGGACCATGGGCCACCGGTAGGCCGAGGCATCGTGCAGCGCGGCGCCCGGCGCCGTTCCCGAGTAGATGTCGACGACCTTGACCAGTCGGTGTTGTGGCACCCGGACATCGGTCACGACGACGTCGTTGGAGCCGGTGGCCCGCATGCCCGCGGTGTGCCAGACGTCCTCGATGGCGATGTCGGTGGCCGGCAGCAGCACCAGCGCCGGGTAGGGCGCGTCGTCCGGTCCGCAGATCGCCCCGACCAGAATCCAGTCGGCATCGGCCACCCCGGTGGCCCAGGACCAGCGGCCGCTGAGGCGGATCCCGTCGCCGTCGGGCAGACCGCGCCCGGTCGGCGCCAGCGGCGCGGGGCACAGCACCGGACCGGAGGCGAACACCTCATCCTGCACCTGTTGGCCGAAGAGCGCGAGCATCCAGTTGTGCAGCGTGTAGAACCCCAGCGTCCAGGCACTCGATGCGCAACCGTGCGCCATGCGGCGGATCGGATCGAGGATCTGCGGGAACTCCGCCTGCTGCCCGCCGTAGCGCGCGGGCAGCAGTAGGCCGGCCAGACCGGAGCCGCGGTAGTCGTCGATGGTGGCCGCCGGCAGCCGCCGCAGCGCTTCGGCTTCGGCGGCGCGTTCGGCGAGACGATCGACGAATTCCCCGGTCACTCCCGACACCGCCGTCATGTCGAGACCGTACCATACCTTTTGGTATGGACATCAGTGTCGCAGCATCACGTCCAGGAACTGCTCGCGGCGGCCCACCGCACGCGGGCTGGGGCGTGAACCCGCCAGATGCAGAAATCCGATTCCCGCGGCGAAGGTGGCGTTGGCCCGCATGTCGGCTTCGTCGGGCTCGAAGCCGTCGTCGAGAAAGACCTGCCGGACGGCCTTGAGCACCCGCCGGTCGGAGCTGCGTACCGCCGCGGCGACGTTGTCCTCCGAGCGCGCCCATTCGCGCATCGCGCGCTCCAGCATCCAATGGCGAGGCCCCACCAGCGAGGTCATCATGCGGGAGAGCCGCTCGCGCGGGGG
>CAYNJD010000057.1:0-13885 GCA_964397355.1 uncultured Mycobacterium sp.
CACCGCACCCAGCTACGGCTTCCGGCCCACCGTCGTCATGCACCCGGTGGCAGCCGGCTGAGCAGGACAGCAATCAAAAAGTAAGGAGATACCACCATGACCACCCGATTCATGACCGATCCGGACGCGATGCGCGCCATGGCGGCCCGATTCGACACCCACGCGCAGACGGTGGAGGACGAGGCCCGGCGGATGTGGGCGTCATCGACCAGCATCTCCGGCTCCGGCTGGACCGGCCTGGCCGAGCGCACGTCCTACGACACCATGGGCCAGATGCAGACCGCGTTCCGCAACATCGTCACGATGCTGCACGGTGTCCGCGACGGCCTGATCCGCGACGCCAACCACTACGAACAGCAGGAAGCTGCCTCGCAGCAGATCCTCAGCAGCTGACCCTCACCACAAGGAGAAATGATTCTGATGTCCATCAACTACCAGTTCGGTGACGTCGACGCCCACGGTGCGCTGATCCGCGCCCAGGCCGCCGCCCTGGAGGCCGAGCACCAGGCCATCGTGCACGACGTGCTGGCCGCCGGTGACTTCTGGGGCGGCGCCGGTTCGACGGCCTGCCAGGAGTTCGTGGCGCAGTTGGGCCGCAACTTCCAGGTGATCTATGAGCAGGCCAACGCCCACGGGCAGAAGGTGCAGACCGCGGGCAACAACATGGCCAACACCGACGCCTCCGTCGGCTCCAGCTGGGCCTGAAAGCAAACCGTCAATAATCCGAACAAGGCCGTAAAGAACTCGTTAACGACCTCTCACTTTCGGTAGTCCGCCGGAAACAGTGGAGCGGTGACCGAGCCCAGCTGGGGGCCGGCTCGTTTCCACGAGGAGAAGTCATGTCACACCTGACCACCCACCCCGAGGCGCTGGCCGCGGCGGCCGGTGATCTGCAGACGATCGGCGCGGCGCTCAACGCCCAGAACGCGGCCGCGGCCGGCCCGATCACCGGGCTGGCCCCGGCCGCCGCCGACGAGGTGTCCGCGCTGCAGGCCACCCAGTTCTCCGCCTACGGCGCGCTGTATGAGCAGATCAGCGCGCAGGCCGCGGCGATGCAGGAGATGTTCGTTCACACGCTGCGCGCCAGCGCCGAGTCCTACGGGGTGACCGAGACGGCCAACTCGGCGGCGGCCGACTCCGCGGTGGGGCTGGGCACCGCGACCGGCCTGGGGTCGGCCGCCGCCGGGGCCGCCGACCCGACGTTCGGGCTGGGCGGCATCGCCAGTAACTCCGCCATCCTGGCCGCCATGAACGCCGCGAACGTGGGCTCGGCCGCCTCGGCATTCACCGGTCTGGGCACCGGCTTCATCACCAACCCCTCCGGCGTCATCCACCACGTCCAAGGTGTCAACGATGCCGAGCTGGTCACCCAGACCGCGCCCAGCGGAGCATCGGCCGCCGCGCCGGTCGCAGCAGCCGCCGGCCAGGGTTCACCGGCCGGCCGGATGGCCTCGGCACTGCCGAACTGGGCCGTCGAATCCGCGCCGGCTGCCGAGACGCCGCGCCCCACGGTGGCGGCGGGCCCGACCGCCGCCGAACCGCATGGCACCACCACGATGCCCGCCGGGGCACCGGCAGTCGCATCGTCCGACCGCGGCGGTTACGGGTTCGGCCGGCCGCGCTACGGCGCGAAGCCGGTGGTGATGCCGCGCAAGCCGGTCGTTTAGCCAGCACCCGGACGAAACCGACTACCCGAAACGGACTTTCGAAGACATGGACTACGCAGCATTGCCCCCGGAGATCAACTCCGCCCGGATGTACACCGGCGCCGGCGCCGCACCGATGACGGCCGCCGCGACGGCGTGGAACGCGCTCGGGGCCGAGCTGGCGACGACGGCGGCGTCCTACGAGTCGGTGATCTCTACGCTGACCGACATGGAGTGGCGGGGCCCGGCGGCAACCGCGATGGCCGCTGCGGCCCGCCCCTATGTGGCCTGGCTCAACACCACGGCGGCCGCCGCCGAGCACGCCGCCAGCCAGGCCTCCGCGTCGGCCGCCGCCTATGAGGCGGCGTTCGCGATGACGGTGCCGCCGGCAGTGGTCGCCGCCAACCGTGCGCAGTTCGCTGCCCTGGTGGCGACCAACTTCCTGGGATTCAACACCGCGGCGATCGCAGCGGTGGAAGCGCAGTACGCCGAGATGTGGGCACAGGACGCCATGGCGATGTACGGCTATGCGGCGTCGTCGTCGCTGGCCGGCGTGCTGCAGCCGCTGGACTCGCCGGCACCGAGCACCAACCCGGCCGGGATCGCCGGCCAGACCGCGGCGGTCGCCCAGGCCACCGCCGGCGGCACGCAGAACAGCTTGTCGCAGTTGGTTTCCGGACTGCCCACCGCGATGCAGTCGCTGGCCGCCGGACCGCAGGCCGCACAGGGCGGGCTGGGCGACTTGCTGGGCAACTTCATCAACTCCACCCAGAACGTCGGCATCTGGAACGGGCTGCAGACCTACAGTGCGGCATTCACCAACGCCGGTGCCTGGCACGCGTTCGCCGGTATCGCCAGCGCCATCGCCATCGCGCACGGCCCCGCGGCAGAGGCCGGGATGACGCCGCTGCTGGTGGACTCGGTCGCCACCCCGGTCGGCGCGCCGGCGGGCGGGGCTCCGGTGCTGGCCGGTATCGGGAAGGCCGCCCCGGTGGGCGGACTGTCGGTGCCGCCGACCTGGCAGGCCGCCGTCCCGACAACCGCCACCGCGATTCCCGAGACCACCGCGAACCAGCTCAGCCACGGCTGGACCGAGGCCGAAGAGGCCGGCCGGGTCAACACCGTCGGCGCCGGGGTGCCGGGCATGGCCTCGGCCGGTCGCGGCGGCTCCGGCCTGAACTCACCGCGTTACGGTTTCAAACCGACCGTGATGGTTCGGCCAGTCGCCGCTGGCTGATGACGGCGGTTGCCGGGATGATGGTCAGGTGAGCGTCGTGAGGCAGGCCGGGCAGCCCGGAGAACCGCGTGGCGAACTCCGCATCTATCTGGGTGCGTCGCCGGGTGTCGGCAAGACCTACGCGATGCTCGGCGAAGCCCACCGCCGGGTCGAGCGCGGCACCGACGTGGTCGCCGCCGCCGTCGAGACCCACGGCCGCAGCAAGACCGCAGAACTGCTCCGGGGCATCGAGACCGTCGGCGCCCCAGGACCTGAACTCGACGTGGCCGCGGTGCTGGCACGTCACCCCGAGGTGGCGCTGGTCGACGATCTCGCGCACACCAACGCGCCGGGCAGCCGTAATCCCAAACGCTGGCAGGACATCGAGGAGTTGCTCGACGCCGGGATCACGGTGATCTCCACCGTCAACGTGCAGCAACTGGAAAGCCTCACCGATGTCGTCGCGAAGATCACCGGCACCACCCAGCACGACACCGTCCCCGATGCGGTGGTACGCCAGGCCGCCCAGATCGAACTCATCGACGTCGCACCGGAAGCATTGCGGCGCAGGCTATCGCACGGCAACGTCTATCCGCCCGAGAAGGTCGACGCGGCGCTGGCGAACTACTTCCGGGGAGAGACCCTGACCGCGCTGCGAGAATTGGCCCTGCTGTGGCTGGCCGGGCAGGTCGACGCGGCGCTGACGAAATACCGGGCCGACAAGAACATCACGCAGACCTGGGAGGCGCGGGAACGCATCGTCGCCGCGGTGACCGGCGGCGCCGAATCGGAAACACTGGTGCGCCGGGCCTCCCGGATCGCGTCGAAGGCCGGCGGCGAGCTGCTGGTGCTGCATGTGCTGGGCGGCGACGGCGTCTCCGGTGCGCCGGCACCCCGGGTGGGCAAGATCCGCCAGTTGGCCATCAGCCTGGGCGCCTCGCTGCACACCGTGATCGGCGACGACGTGCCGGCCGCACTGCTGGAATTCGCCCGCGACGTCAACGCCACCCAACTGGTGATCGGCAGCTCGCGACGTTCCCGCTGGGCGCGCATCCTCGACGAGGGTGTCGGTGCGGCGGTGGTGCAGCAGTCCGGCGACATCGACGTCCACATCGTCACCGATGAGGATGCCAAGCCGAGTTTCCGGCGGATATCGATCTCCCCGCAGGAGCGGCGGGCGGCGTCGTGGCTGGCTGCGATCGCCGTGCCGTGCCTGATGTGCGCGATCGTGGTGGGCTGGCTGGACCGCTACCTCGACACCGGGCAGAGCGCACTGTTCGTCGTCGGGGTGCTGCTGGTGGCCCTGCTCGGGGGTATCGCCCCGGCGGTGCTCTCGGCGCTGCTGTCCGGGGTGTTGCTGAACTACTTCCTGCTCGCCCCACGCCGCGACTTCGCCATCGCCGAGCACGACGCGGCGGTCACCGAGGTGGTGCTGCTGCTGGTGGCGGTCGCGGTGGCAGCTCTGGTCGACGCTGCGGCCAAGCGGTCCCGCGAAGCCGGTCGCGCCTCCCGCGAAGCCGAGCTGATGACGCTGTTCGCCGGGTCGGTGCTGCGCGGGGCGGACCTGGACACCCTGCTGGAGCGGGTCCGGGAGACCTACGCGCAACGGGCTGTGAGCCTGGTCCGCGTCCCGGGCGGAACCGTCGGCCGCGAGATCCCCCAGTCCCCCAAGATCGTCGCCTCGGTCGGCGAAAAGCCCTGCACCTCGGCAGATCTCGCCGACACCGCGATCGATGTCGGCGACGACGAGTTCTGGATGTTGATGGTCGGCCGGCAGCTGGCCTCCCGTGACCGCCGCGTGCTGTCCGTGGTGGCCCGGCAGGCGGCCGGACTGGTCCGCCAGGAGGAATTGGCGGCCGAGGCCAGCCGGGCCGACGCGGTGATGCGGACCGACGAACTGCGCCGCTCGCTGCTGTCGGCGGTCAGCCACGACCTGCGCACTCCGCTGGCGGCCGCCAAGGCGGCGGTATCGAGCCTGCGCGCCGACGACGTCGCCTTCTCTCCGGATGACACCGCCGAACTGCTGGCCACCGTCGAGGAGTCGGTCGATCAGCTCACCGATCTGGTCGGCAACCTGCTCGATTCCTCGCGGCTGGCGGCCGGGGTGATCCGGCCCGCGTTGACGAAGGTGTATCTGGAGGAGGTGGTGCAGCGTGCGCTGATAGGCATCGGCAAGCGCAGCAACGCCTTCGGCCGCGGCAGCCTGGACCAGGTGAAGGTCGAGGTGGGTCCGACGGTGGCGATGGCCGATGCCGGGCTGCTGGAACGGGTGCTGGCCAACCTGATCGACAATGCGCTGCGCTACGCCTCCGACAGCATGGTGCGGGTGACGGCCGGCCGGGTCGGTGACCGGGTGCTGATCAATGTGGCAGACCAGGGCTGCGGGCTGCCGCACGGCGGCGAACAGCACGCCTTCGATCCGTTCCAGCGCCTCGGCGACCGCGACAACACCAGCGGTGTCGGTCTGGGACTGTCGGTGGCACGGGGTTTCACCGAGGCCATGGGAGGCACCATCTCGGCGACGGAGACACCGGGCGGCGGCTTGACCATGGCGGTGGACCTGGCCGCACCGGCGGGAGAGAGCTGATGAGCACGCGGGTACTGGTAGTCGACGACGAGCCGCAGATCCTGCGCGCACTGAAGATCAACCTGTCGGTACGCGGCTACGAGGTCGTCACCGCGGCGACCGGCGCCGGTGCCCTGCGGGCCGCCGCCGAACAACGCCCGGACGTGGTGATCCTGGATCTGGGGCTGCCCGACATCTCCGGCATCGAGGTGCTGGCGGGGTTGCGCGGCTGGCTGACGGTGCCGGTGATCGTGCTGTCGGCACGCACCGACTCCGCCGACAAGGTCGAGGCTCTCGACGCCGGCGCCGACGACTACGTGACCAAACCGTTCGGGATGGACGAGTTCCTGGCCCGGCTGCGGGCCGCCGCACGCCGAAACGCCGCGACCGCCGAAGTCGACCAGCCAATAGTCGAGACCTCCTCGTTCACCGTTGACCTGTCCGCCAAAAAAGTCACCAAGAACTCCCGTGAGGTGCACCTGACACCCACCGAATGGGGCATGTTGGAGATGCTGGTGCGCAACCGCGGCAAGCTGGTCGGCCGCGATGAGTTGCTCACCCAGGTATGGGGGCCGGCCTACGCGAAGGAAACCCAGTACCTGCGGGTTTACCTGGCGCAATTGCGGCGCAAACTCGAAGATGACCCCTCGAATCCCAAGCATTTGCTGACCGAAGCAGGCATGGGTTATCGCTTCGAGGTTTGAAAATCGCCCATGCGGATATGTATTCGGAGACCTAGCGGAAGGAGTTTTACCGTGATGTTCTCCCAGCTCGCCAAAAAGACGGCGGTGACAGCGGTCGGCCTCGCGACGGCAGGAATGGTGGCGGTGGCACCGGCTGCCGCAGACCCGACGGTCGTCGCGTTCGGCCAGACAGAGGAGATCCAGAGTCAAGGCGGAGCCATCGACTACACCGTCAAGGATCTGCAACCCAGCGGTCACAACGACGGCATCTGGTACTCCGAAGTGACGGCCAAGGCGGTAACCGGTACGCCCACTCCGAATATCGCCGACTTCAACGCCCGTGCCGCCAACAGTTCGACGTACGCGGTCATGAAGGGCAACGAGGTCGACGGCCTACCCAATGGGCCGATCGCTCAAGGCAGCCAGACCAGCGGGCGGCTCTACTTCGACGTCAAGAACGGCACCGCGCCCGACAGCGTCGTCTACCGGGACGCCGCCGGTCACGACAAGGTCGTCTGGAAGCAGCAGTGACGGCTACCCGCCGTCGGCGATCGACAGCGCGATGCCGTCCAGGATGTCGTGTTCGCTGACCACCAGCTCGTCGATGCCGGCACGCTCGGCTAGGGCACGGGCCAGTTCCTGAACCACGATCGCCCCGCCGCCGATGACATCGACGCGGCCGGGGTGCATCGGCCCGAGCGCGGCGCGCTGCTGGTGGTTCATGCCGATGAGCCGGTCGCAGACCGCCTCCAGGTCGCCGAAGCCGACCCGGGACAGGTGAATGATTCCCGGGTCGTATTCGGTCAGACCGTGGGCCAGCGCCGACAGTGTCGTCATGGTGCCCGCCACCCCCACCCAGGTTCGGGCGTGCTGCACCGGAACCACCCGCAGCGCCTCGCCGAGCAGTTCTCGGGCGACGCCGCGGGCGGCAGCGACCTCGCCGGCGGCCGGCGGATCCGAATGCAGGCATCGTTCGGTCAACCGGACACACCCGATGTCGGCGGAGTAGCTCTCCCACACCCCGCGTGCCGGATCGCCGAGCACCACCTCGGTGGATCCGCCTCCCAGGTCGACGACGACGAACGGCCCGTCGGCACTGTCCAATTCACCGACCGCGCCGCGGAAGGACAGTTGGGCTTCCTCGCGTCCGGTGATGACCTCGGCGACCGCGCCGGGAACGGCCCGGCCCAGCACCTGCGCTGTCATGGCGAAGAACTCGTCTCGGTTTGCCGCGTCGCGGGTGGCTGATGTCGCGACCATCCGCACCCGCGAAACACCGTGTGCGGCCAGCAATCCGGTGTAATCGGCCAGCGCCTCGCGGGTGCGCTCCAGCGCGGCGGGGGCGAACCGGCCGGTAGCGTCGACACCCTCGCCCAACCGCACCACCCGCATCTCGCGGTGTAGGTCGCGCAGTCGGCCGTCCAGGACATCGGCGATCAACAGCCGAATCGAGTTGGTGCCGCAGTCGATTCCAGCGACCCTGTCGGGTTGCGTCATAACCACTGCTCCGGGTCCAGGATTCCGGTCATCGCCGGTTCGCCGGCCAAGACGGCCAGCGCCTCGTCACCGAACGGGTTGACCCCGGGCCCCTTGGCCAGCGCGTGCGCGATCAGCACATGCAGGCACTTCACCCGGTCGGGCATCCCGCCGCCGGAGAACGTCGTACCCAGCGGTTCGATCGCATCCCGTTCGGCGAGATAGGACTCGTGGGCGGCCCGGTAGCCGGCGGCGAGTTCGGGGTCGTGCCGCAACCGCGCGGTCATCTCGGCCATCAGCCCGGCGGACTCCAGCCGGCTGGCCGCAGCCGTCAGCACCGGGTGGGTCAGGTAGTACAGCGTCGGAAACGGTGTTCCGTCAGGCAGTTTCGGCGCCGTCTTCACCACGGCGGGTTCGCCGTTGGGACACCGGTAGGCGATCTCCAGGACGCCGCGGGGCTCCCGGCCGAGTTGCCGAGCGACCGCGTCCAGGTCGGCGGGGTCAACCACCGGGCGCACCCGGGACGGGCGGGCCGGGTGGACCGGGTGGACCGGGTGGAAGCTCAGCCGGCGCGGGCGGCGGATGCGGGGCATCGGCGATGGTGTGCCACAGCGAGGTGTACCAGGGGTCATCACTGCTGCCGACCATGGGCTCGGTGCCCGGCTCTCCGGGCACGTCCGCGGTGGCCGGCAGCTGAACCTGATACGGGATCTCACCGGGCATGACGAATCCGAGCCGCTCGCGGGCCTGCGCCCGGATATGCGCCGGGTCGTCCATGTTGGCCTTCTGCTGCTGCAGGTCGGCGATCTGGTCGTGCAGCGTGGCTTCCAGCTGGGACTGCTGCTTCATCTCCGCATGCTGCGCGAAGAAGGTGCGGACCGGCCCGGCCAGTGTCAAGGTGAGCACGCACATCACCGCTGCCAGGATGACCGCCCGCCGCGCGGTGAAGCCGACCCGCAGTTCGGAGCGCTGGTCCGCGGCCGCCGACACGGCCCGTTTGATGGGCGCAACCGGTGATTCCGGCGGGGTACGCGAGGTACCCGCCCCGCGGCGGACCACCGGTTTGGGACGCGGCTGCGCCCGTTTCGTCTCACCGGCCCGGCCAGGCCGCGACGTCGCGGCGCGCCGCTTCTCGGGCCGTTTCGGATCGGACATTCCCAGCGCCCCCGGCGGCTACTTGCTCTCCGGCGCGTAGCGGGGGAAGGCCAGCTCGCCGGCGTAGCGGGCGGCGTCGCCGAGTTCCTCTTCGATCCGCAACAGCTGGTTGTACTTGGCCACCCGCTCGCTGCGGGCCGGTGCACCGGTCTTGATCTGGCCGCTGCTGACGGCCACCGCGAGGTCGGCGATGGTGGTGTCCTCGGTCTCGCCGCTGCGGTGGCTCATCATGGTGCGGTAACCGCTGTGGTGGGCCAGCGTCACCGCGTCCATGGTTTCGGTCAGCGTGCCGATCTGGTTGACCTTGACCAGCAGCGCGTTCGCCGCACCCTTGTCGATGCCCTCCTCGAGGCGTTCGGGGTTGGTGACGAACAGGTCGTCGCCGACGATCTGCACCCGATCCCCGATCTGGTTGGTCAGCGCCACCCAGCCGTCCCAATCGTCCTCGGACAGCGGGTCTTCGATGGACACCAGCGGATAGGAGTCGAGCAGTTGGGCGTAGAACTCGGTGAGCTGCGCGGCGGTGCGATTCTGCTTCTCGAAGGCGTACCCGCTGCCCTCGGTGTAGAACTCGGTGGCCGCGACGTCCAGCGCCAGCGCCACGTCGGTGCCCAGCGTCAGGCCGGTGGCCTCGATGGCCGAGCTGATCAGGTCCAGCGCGGCGGTGGTGCCGGCGACGTCGGGGGCGAACCCGCCCTCGTCACCGAGGCCGGTGGACAGCCCCTGCTTTTTGAGCACCGCCTTCAGCGCGTGGTAGACCTCGGCACCCCAGCGCAGCGCCTCGGCGAAGTTGGGGGCACCGATCGGGGCCACCATGAACTCCTGGACGTCGACACCGGTGTCGGCGTGCGCGCCGCCGTTGAGGATGTTCATCATCGGCACCGGCAGGATGTGGGCGTTGGGCCCGCCGAGGTAGCGGTACAGCGGCAGCGCCGCGGAGTCGGCGGCGGCCTTGGCCACCGCCAGCGACACACCGAGCATGGCGTTGGCGCCCAGCCGGGACTTGTCGGGGGTGCCGTCGAGATCCACCAGCGCCTGGTCGACCAGCCGCTGGTCGTCGGCGCTGAGGCCGATGACGGCGGGTGCGATCTGGTCGAGTACCGCGGTGACCGCCTTCTGCACGCCCTTGCCGCCGTACCGGGTGCCACCGTCGCGGAGCTCGACGGCCTCGTGCTCACCGGTGGAGGCCCCCGAGGGCACCGCGGCCCGCGCGAATGTCCCGTCCTCCAGCGCGACCTCGACCTCGACCGTGGGGTTGCCGCGGGAATCGAGGATCTCGCGGGCGCCGACCTGCTGGATGATGGGCACTGACTTCTCCTTGAGCTGGGTGGGACTGACCGTGGTTAGCCTATTGGGAGCCTAACGGTGGCCCCCGCCGCACACCTCACACACACTTCACAAGGGCCGGCCGGCCGCGTACGCGGCGGCCCAGTCCCGGACGGCCCGAGCGTAGATCTCCGACTCGTTGTAGGCCATCAGCGCCGTCATCCAGCCCTTGGGGGTGGCGAGATCCTTTCCGCGCCAACACAGGTAGCCGGCCGCCGACAGCGCGGCGTCGTCGATGTTGTCCGGGCTGACGATGCCGTCGTTGTTGGCGTCGACACCGTAGAGCCGCCAGGTCTCCGGAATGAACTGCATCGGGCCCATCGCGCGGACCACGCCGTCGTCGTCGGCCAGGTCGGGCTGCACGTTCTCGACGATGTGCAAGGTGCCCCCGGAGCCGTCGAGCCGCACGCCCCGGATCTTGGGCCGCACGTCGCCGTTGCGGGCCACCGTGGCGTGGTTGTAGCGGCCGTGATGACTCTCGATCTGGCCGATCCCGGCCAGTGTTGTCCAGCTCAGGTGACAGTTGGGGTTCTCCACCTCGGCGACCCGCGCGGCGTAGGCGTAAGCCTCCAGCGCGGTGACCGGGATGTCGAGCATCGGGGCCCGCTCGGCGGCCCAGTGGTACAGCTGGTCGGCGGGACGCCCGGCCACCAGCTCGGTCTTCACCGGCGGGACCGGGTCCCCCGGGGGTGGTGGCACGCCCTGCGGGATGGGGCTACCGAGCTGCCAGCTGCAACTGGATGCCAGCAGCACCGCCGTCGCGCCCACAACGGCGGTCGTCCGCAGCCAACGTTGCGCCGACACCGCTCTCCCCAACCTCGAAGATTTATTTTGTGTCCATCGTTCCATGACCGAGGTGCAACTGCCCGCCTACGCCGGTCCCGCAATCCGCAGAAACCCTGCCCTGCCAGCGCCGATGTGGCGTGGCTAACCGGTCAGCTCGTCGCATTCCGGAGCGGCCAGCAGCGCGTCGCGGGCGCGCGCCACCCGGGAGCGGATGGTGCCCACCGGGCAGCCGCAGACCGCGGCGGCGTCGTGATAGGACAGGCCGAACAGTTGCGTCAGCAGCAGCGCCTCGCGCTGGTCGGCCGACAGGCCGGCGATCAGCGTGGTCACCTCGACGACATCCTCGAACCCGCGGGCGGGACGGTCGCGGTTGAGCAGCAGCTCCGGGTCGGCGCCGGGCGCGCTGCGCGGCCGCGACCGCAGGTAGCGGATGTGGTCGGCGACCACTCGGCGGGCGATCGCCAACAGCCAGGTCCGGGCGCTGGAACGCCCGGAGAACCGGCCGATCGCGCTGATCGCCCGCAGGAAGGTCTCCTGGGTCAGATCGTCGGCGCTGACACCGTCGAACAGGTAGGCCACAAACCGCCACACGTCACGCTGGGTGGCCTTGATGAACGATTCCAGCGCTCGGGCGTCCCCGGCCGCAGCGGCCAGGGCCAGCGCTGTGACAGCGTCGTCAGCGTCGTTGTGCCCCCGGTCAGCTCCCGCCATGAAAAACCACCTTAGACCCGGCACTTCCGCAGTCCTACGCACGGTCGTAGAGCTGGTCGAACCGTTGACCGACCGCAGATGCCGGCGACGCTCGCGCCGGCTGCCCCCCGCCGGTGGCGCCGGGCCGCCGGCGGCGTCGGCCGCGTCCGCCGGTACCTCGTTCGACCCGGCACCACCGGTGCGGCGGCGCACCACCAGCAACGCGAACAGCAGGCCCAGCAGAATCGGCAGATGGCTGACGATCCGGGCCGCCGTCACCTGGCCGTGGTAGGTGTCGATTGCCACGTAGCCGGCCAGGGCCAGGGCGTATACCCCGGTGATCGCGGCGACACCGACCGCCAGCGCCGGCCAGACACCCGCCGCGATCATCGCCCCGCCCAGCGCCAACAGCCACGCCGTGGACTCATGCAGCAAATGCGCGCCGGTGGCCGCGCCGTGCCCGTGCGCCGACACCATGCCGAAGTCCACGCCGGCGATCTGCGCCACCGCCATCGCCACCTGCAGCACGCCGACCGCGATCAGCGCCAGCCGCCGGTAACCCCAGCCCGACCAGCGACGACCGGCGGTGATCTCGGCGGTGACCGATGTCACCCCGGCGGCGGCCAGGATCTGCGCGGCCAGGTCAGGGCCGGCCTCGGCGTCGGTCCCGCTGTCGATCGCGGACAGCCGGCGGGCCTGCGCAGCCGCACCGACCAGCCAGCGACGACAGCTCCGGCATGACGCCAGGTGCGCGTCGACCTGCTGGGCGGGCAACTCCTGCTGCTCGCCGTCGAGCAGCGCCGACAGGGTTTCACGCACCACCTCGCACCGCATGCCCGCCATCGTCGCCCATTCGGAGCCCGGATACAAAGAATCGCCCGCGCGGGAACCAAACCGGTGCCCGAAGCGACCACTGGTTGACCGAACAAGATCACGACCGCTGAAGATGAGGTGTTTGATGAGCGCACCGGTCTGGCTGGCGTCGCCGCCGGAGGTGCACTCGGCGCTGCTGAGCGCCGGTCCCGGACCCGGTCCGCTGTTGGCAGCGGCGTCGGCGTGGTCGGCGCTGAGCGCCGAATACGCCGAGGTGGCCGCCGAGCTCGACGCGGTGCTGGCCGGCGTCGAGGCCGGCGCCTGGCAGGGCCCCAGCGCCCAGCAGTACACGGCCGCGCACGGACCGTATCTGAGCTGGCTGGCCGACAGCGCCGCCAGGAGCACCACCGCGGCCGCCCTGCACCAGACCGCGGCCGCCGCCTACAGCTCCGCACTGGCCGGCATGCCCACGTTGGCCGAACTCGCCGCCAACCACGCCGTTCACGCCGCGCTGGTCGCGACGAACTTCTTCGGCATCAACACCATCCCGATCGCGCTCAACGAGGCCGACTACGTCCGGATGTGGATCCAGGCCGCGGAGATGATGACCGTCTACCAGGGGGTCGCGGGTTCGGCGCTGGCGTCGGTTCCGGTGGCGGCACCGGCACCGCCGATCGTGGCCCCAGGCGGCGAGGCCGCCGCCAGTGTGAGCTGGGAACAACAGATCGCCGACTTGCTCAAGCAGTTCAACATGGGCTTTGCGGACCCGATCGCCAAGTGGCTGTGGGCGCAATTGGGTGTCGACGGATATCCGATCGAGGCGTTTCCGTTCGCCAGCGCGGTCGGCCAGCTGCTGGCACAGATCCCGGGGATGTCCCCGATCATCGCCAGCGCCCTGGGATGGAGCGTCTTCCACACGCTGATGCTGTTGTGGCCGATGGGGCAGATCGCGGTGCAGATGGCGATCCCGATCATGATGGCCGCGGCGCCCGGCCTCATTGCTGCCGCCGCCGGGCTCGGTGCACTGGGCGCGATCGGTGCGGTCGGGGTCGACCAGGTGGTCCAGCCGACCCCGCCGATGCCGGTGGTGGGCGGCGCCGGGGCCCCGGTCGCCGCAGGCGCCGTGGTGCCGGCGGGAGCGGAGGTGTGCGCCTGCGCGGACCCGATCTCCTCGGCGGGCCCGACCGCTCCCGGCACGGTGACCGGGGGGATGCCGGCCGGTGGCCCAGCGGCCGGCGGCGGGCCCGGCGTCGGTTTCGGGCCGACGTCGTGTCTGTATCTGGTGAGTAGCGCCTCGGCGTCGGCGAGGCAGGCCGGTGGCGCCCGCCGGTCCCGGGGGGCGGGGGAAGAAGCCTCGGAAAGTCAGGGCGCCCCGGGTGAGGCCCAGGCGGAGGCATTGGCCCAGAAACGCCGGCGGCGGCAGCGCGCCCAGCAGCACGGCTTCGGCGACGAGTACATGGACATGAACATCGGGGTGACGCCGGACTGGGGCCCGGGGGCGTCGGATTCCGGTGCCGGCGCGCTGGGT
>CAYNJD010000058.1:0-13619 GCA_964397355.1 uncultured Mycobacterium sp.
GACATCATGGTGAACGCGAACACCAGCCCCGCCGCGGTGACCACCGATCCGGTTCCGCCGATGGAGCGGATGATCCCGGTCTTGATCCCGGCACCGATCTCCTCGGCGAAGCGCGAGACCAGCAGCAGGTTGTAGTCCGATCCCACCGCCAGCAGGATGATCACTCCGAACACCGGGGCGATCCAGTTCAGCGGCAGCCCGAAGATGTGTTGCCACACCAGCACCGACAGCCCGAACGCCGCGCTCAGGGAGAGCAGCACGGTGCCGACGATCACCGCAGCGGCCACCAGGGCGCGGGTGATCAGCAGCATCACGATGAAGATCAACGTCACCGCGGCCACCCCGACGATCAGGATGTCGTAGGTGGAGCCGGCCTGGATGTCGTTGTACACCGCCGCGGTTCCGGTGAGATAGAACTTGGCACCGGTCAGCGCCGTGCCCTTCACCGCGTCGTGGGCAGCGGCCAGCATCGGTTCGACGAACGAAATGCCCTTGGGTGTCGCCGGATCCGCGTCGTAGGTGATGATGAACCGCGCCGCTGTGCCGTCCGGTGACACGAAGAGTTCCAGGCCTCGCTGGAAGTCGGGGTTGCCGAACGCCTCCGGTGGCAGATAGAAGTAGTCATCGGCTTTGGCGGCGTCGAATGCCCGCCCCATCTCGCCGACCGTGTCGGTCATCCGCGCCATCTGGGTCACCAGACCGGCGAAGCTGCTGTGCATGCTGCGCAGGCTGGCCCGCATCGATTCGGCGACCGCGATCATCGGGGTGAACTGCTCGACGACCTGCGGCATCACCGCTTCCATGGTGTTGATGTCGTCGAGCAGCGGCCGCATCTTCTCGCTGAATTGGTCCATCCCGTCGTAGGCGTCGAACACCGAGCGCACGGCATGGCAGATCGGGATGTCGAAGCAGTGCTGTTCCCAGTAGAAGTAGTTTCGCACCGGTCGCGCGACATCATCGAAATCGGCGATGTGGTCGCGGATCTCGTCGACGGTCGAGGTGATGTCGGCCATGTCGGTGGCCATCCGCCCGGTGGTGTCGGTCATCCGGACGACCAGATCACGCAGTCGGGTCAT
Organism: uncultured Mycobacterium sp.; assembly: GCA_964397355.1. Taxonomy (GTDB): domain Bacteria; phylum Actinomycetota; class Actinomycetes; order Mycobacteriales; family Mycobacteriaceae; genus Mycobacterium. The sequence continues at coordinate 1,077 of CAYNJD010000058.1, forward strand.
CGAGTCGATGGCGGCGCCGAGGTCGTCGCTCATCGCGAGCATGTCGGTGAGCCGGTCGTTCATGAATTGCAGGTTCTGCTGGATCGGCACGGCGCCCATGCTGATCTGGAACGGTATCGACGTGTGGTCGATGGGGCTGCCCAGCGGGCGGGTGATGCTCTGCACCCGCTCCACCCCGCGGGTGCGGAACATGTTCTTGGCGATCCGGTCCAAGATGATCATGTCGGCCGGGTTGCGCAGGTCGTGATCGGCTTCGACCATCAGCACGTCGGGGTTCATCCGGGCAGCGCTGAAATGGCGCTCGGCCGCGTCGTAGCCGACATTGGCCGGCAGATCGGACGGGATGTAGTAGCGGTCGTTGAAGCTGATCTTCATGCCCGGCACCGCCAGCATCCCGACCAGGGTGACCAGCAGCGCGGCCACGAACACCGGGCCGGGCCAGCGCACGTTGGCGGTGCCGATACGCCGCCAGCCACGCCCCTCCACCCGCTTGGGGTCGAGCAACGGGGCCGCCACCGCGACCACGGCCGGGGCAACGGTCAGCGCGCCGGCTATCACCACCAACAAACCCAGGGCCGACGGGATACCGAGTGCTTTGAAGTAGGACAACCGGGCGAAGTGCAGGCACAGTGAGGCCCCGGCGATCGTCAGACCCGAACCCAAGATGACATGCCAGGTGCCGCGAAACATCGAATACCAGGCGGTTTCGCGGTCTTCGCCGGCGTTGCGGGCCTCGTGGTAGCGGCCGATCAGAAAGATCGCGTAGTCGGTTCCGGCCGCGATCGCCAGCGACGACAGCATGGCGACCACGAACGTGGAGAAGCCCAGCAGGCCGGCGTTGCCGAGTAGGGCGACCAGGCCGCGGGCGGTACCCATCTCGAAGCCGACCATCACCAGTGCCAGCGCCACGGTGGCGGCCGAGCGGTAGACGATCGCCAGCATGATGATGATGACCACGCCGGTGACCGCCATCATCTTGAGCATGGATTTGTCGGCGGCCTCGGTCATGTCGGTGGTCAGCGCGGCCTGGCCGGTGACGTAGGCCTTCACCCCGGCCGGTGCCGGCACCGAAGCGACGATTGTGCGTACCGCATCGACCGACTCGTTGCCCAGCGTGCTGCCCTGGTCGCCGGCGGTGTTGATCTGCGCGTAGGCCGCTTTGCCATCGCTGCTCTGCACGCCGGCCGCGGTGATCGGGTCGCCCCACAGATCCGCGATGTGCTGGATGTGTTCGTGGTCGGCGGACAGTTTCGCGACCAGCGTGTCGTAGTAGCGGTGGGCGTCCGGGCCGAGTTCGGTCTGGCCCTCGAGCACCAGCATGACCATGGAATCGGAGTCGAACTCACCGAACTTCGCGCCGATGTGCTTCGCGGCGATCAGCGACGGGGCATCCTGCGGGGACATCGTCACCGCGTGGTTGCGCGCAACCGATTCGATCGGCGGCACCAGCACGTTGAGGCCGAGGGTCAGCAGCAGCCAGCAGAAGATCAACGGCCACGCCGCCCGGCGAACCAGGCGCATGTACGCCGGGCGGTGGGTACCGTGGCCGCTCATGCGGCTTTGACCAGACAGAAGACCTGGGCGTGGTGACCGACGGCGAACTGTTCGTCTTTGATCTCGCCGTTGACGGTGATGCGACAGCCGATCCGGTCACCGTCCCCCTGTGCCACCAGGTTGCCGATCACGGCAGGACTCGTCGTGGTGACGGTGTGACTCCACGGCAGCCGACGGAACGTCGCGCCCACCGGCTGGGCTTCGTCGTTCAGGTAGCTGACCGCGCCGGTGCTGCCGTCGGGCCCGAAAACCTGGTAGAGGAGCCGTTTTTCGTTGACGGAGGAGATCGGCCGCGAGCCGCTGCCGTCCCAGTGGAAGATCTCGTCGGATCCGAAGGCGCCCCGCAGGTTGACCACGGCCGCGGCTCCGGCGGCCGCTGCCACGGTGACGACCAGTGGCACCCATACCCGCTTCGCCATGGCCAGCATCTGCGTCACTCCTCCCATCGACCGACCCTGGATACTATACCCCGTAGGGTATCCGTCGGATACGGGGCGAGACCAGCCGGGTGGGCGATCGGACTAGGGGTTGCGCCGTTTCTGGGCGGCGACCGCTTCGCCCAGCCAGCGCCGCAGAAACCGGCGCAGGTCGTCGGGGGAGCGGTCCGGGTCGTTGGGCGCCACGAAGAACGACAGCATGACCCGCAGGGTGAACTCGACGAGTTCGCGCAGGCTGGCGTCGTCGTAGCCGTGCTTTTCCCAGTCGACGTCGAACCGCTCGACCATCCGCATCCCGAAGGCGCGGGCCTCCGCCGAGGTCATCTCCGCACGGTGGGCCGACGAGGATGACAGCATGGCGCCGAGCTGCGGGGACCGGGTCACCGCGTCGAGGGTGTAGAGAGTGCCTTCGGTGAGCGCGTCGGCCGGATCATGGATGCCCCGCACGTGTTCGGTCAGCCGGTCGAGGAAGCCGTCGACCGAGGCGATGGCCACCGCGCGCATCAACGCGTCGGCGGTCGGGAAGTAGCGGTAGACCGTCTGGCGGATGACCCCCAGCGAGCTGGCGACGTCGGCCAGCGAGACCGCGGACCCGGTTTCGGCCACCAGGTCGACGGCCGCTGCGATGATCCGCCGGCCGGCCTCCTCGTCGCTGTGGGGCGGGTTTCCGCCCCAGCCGCGCCGGCGTGCCATCAGTACCCCCCTTGACAACGGTGTCGCACCGAACAATCATACGCAAAGACGTTCATCTGTATGTTGATAGTTGGGGTAGCCATGACCGACCTGATCGTGCGCAAACTGCGGTTCGCATTCGCCGATCATCCCGTGCCGTTTCTGTGGAACGAAGCCAACCCGGCGTTCTCCTCGATGGCCAACGCGGTGTCGCTGCTGGCGATCGGGTTCGAGAAGATGATCGTCTCGACGATGGCCGACGTCACGCCGACAATCACCGACCCGGAGATCGCCGAGGAGGCCGACGCCTTCGTCCGCCAGGAGGGCCAGCACTCGATGGCCCACCGCGGACACGCCAAAGCGCTGATCAAGGCCTACCCGGGTCTCCGGGAGACCCTCAACGAGTGCAACGCGATGTTCGACGCGCTGGTCGCTGAGACGCCGCTGCGCTACCGGCTGGCTTACACCGCCGACCTGGAGGCGACGTTCACCCCGGTCTTCAAGCTGATGCTGGATCACGACGACACGCTGTTCGCGCCGGGCGATGACCGGGTCGCGTCACTGTTCTTGTGGCACTTCGTCGAGGAGGTCGAGCACCGCAGCTCCGCGCTGATCATCTACGACCATGTCGTCGACGATCCGTGGTACCGGATGCGGATGGCGCCGTCGATCTTCAAGCACGTGATGAGCGTGATCAAGGTGGCCTGCGAGGGTTTCAACAAGCACATCCCGCTGGAAGAGCGCAAGGTCGACGCGCTGTCCCTGTTCAGCACCTACCGGGGCAAGCAGGCCTGGCGGCGCCGGATCCCGTTCGGCTGGCCGGCCAACCAGGGGCCGGTGCTCGATGCGTTTAAGCACCTGCCCAAAAACGAGATCTTCACCGCGGTGAACGGCATCGTGCGCAGTCAGCTGCCCAATCACAAGCCGGCGCACGAGAAGATCCCGGTGCTGGCCGAGAAGTGGTTCGCGCGCTACGCCGACGGCTATGACGTGACCAAGTGGTACACCGCCGAGGAGAAGAGCGCCTGATGTCTGATTTGTGTGCACCGACTTTCGAGCGGCTCTCCGAAGCGTTGGGCTTCTCCTGCGCGGAGGCCGGCGGGCTGGTGGAGTTCCGCAACCCGCTGCACCTGGAGAACTGGACGCTGCCGGTGCTGGAGCTCACCGTGATCATCGGCGCGGTGCTGGCACTGGTGTACGCCATCAACAGATTCCGGCGTCACGGGGACGCCACCAACCTGGCGCTGTGGTTCGGCGCGATCGCCTACCTGCTGATCATCGAGCCGCCGCTGTACTTCCCGGCCGCGTTCGGGATCGCCGATCATGTCGACACGATGTTCGCGCACAACGTGTTCAGCGTCGACTTCCTGTGGGGCAGGCTGCCGCTGTACATCGTCGCGATCTACCCGATGATGGCGACCGTGGCCTTCGAGATCGTCCGGATCCTGGGGGTCTTCCGGCGTTACGGCGTCGTTGTCGGAGCGGTGTGCGTGGGCTTCGTTCACCACGCCTTCTACGAGATCTTCGACCACCTCGGCCCGCAGCTGCGCTGGTGGGAGTGGTCGGTGGACAATCCGCTGAACCAGCCGATGTTCGCCTCGGTGCCGATGGGCAGTGTGGTGGTGTTCGCCGCGTTGTGGCCGGCCTCGCTGGCGTTCTGCGCGCAGTTGTTCGTCGGCCGCCACGTCGACCGGGGCCGGCGGTTCAGCGGGCCGCAGCTGGTATGGCGCACCGTCGTCATCGGGCTGCTGGCCTCGCTGGGTACCGGTATCCTGCCGCTGCCGGCAACGCTTCTGGGTGCCGCGACTGACGGAAGTCTGTTGGGGATCGCCTACGCCGCAGAGCTTCTCGTCATTGTGGCGGTCGCGGTGCCGGTGCTGATCCTGCAATGGCGGCGGCTGCGGCTGAACCTGATCATCGACGGCCGCCACGACAATCCGCTGATGGTGCGCTACGCGGCGGTGTATCTGTCGGTCATGGCGGTGCTGTGGCTGACGGCGCTGCCGGCCTATCTCGACGCGGTGGACGGCGTCACCGCCAACGGCGACCCGGTGGGAAGCCTGTGGTACACGATCGCCTGCTTCACGGTGGCCTGGCTGTGCGTCGCGGCCGCCGCGACGGTCCCGCCGATCCTGCCCGATGCGGCTGAACGGGCGGCGGCCGAACCCTCACGGGTGGGCTGAATCCGTTCAGGAAGACCATAATTCGAGGTGAAGCCGCAGTGCGTCGTCGAGTTGGGTCAGTTCTTTGGCCGGCAGCCGGCCCAGCCGTTGTCGCAATCGGCCGACTGAGACCGACCTGATCTGTTCGGCCTGGGCCTTGGAGTCGACGGACAACCCGGTGCGAGCTGCCGGTAGCAGCACCTGGAACGGGTAAACACTGGCGATGTTTCCGGTCACCGGCACGACGGTGACAACACCTCGCCCCAACCGCACCGCGGCGGCGTTGGCGCGATCGTTGCTGACCACGACGGCCGGACGCTGCTTGCCGGCCTCGCTGTCCGGTGCCGGATCGAGATCTACCAGCCAGATCTCACCGCGCAGCATCGCCGATCCCGTCGGCGTCGGCGGGTTCCCAGGACAGCTCCTCGTCGCCGTCGGACCACTCCAGCCACGCGTTGCGGTAGTCCTCGTCGAGGGTGGGGTAGCGCAGCATCCGAATCGCCCGCTGCAGGCCCGCCGATCGCGACGGCAGTCCCGCGTTCGCCACGTAGGCATCGAGTGCTGCGACGTCGGCGTCCGACAGGCTCACACTCAGCTTCATACCGCAATGCTACCTAAGTAGCATCCTGGTGGCAGAACGGATTTCCCGCTCAACGGCCCTGCCAGCGCGGCGGCCGCTTCTCCCGCCAGGCGCGTAATCCTTCGCCGACGTCCTCGGTGGCGCCGACGACCTTGCGCATGGTCTCACCGAACCGGACGGCGTCGATCCAGCTCATGTCGGCGCTGCGCCACGCCACCTCCTTGGTGGCCCGTTGCGCCAGCGGAGCGGCCTTGGCGAGCGTGCGCGCCCAGGACCGGGCCGTCTCCTGCAGGTCGGCCGGTTCGACGACCTTCCACACCAGCCCGATCTCCTTGGCCCGCTGCGCGGTCATCGGTTCCCCGGTCAACAGCAGCTCCATCGCGTTGGCCCAGCCGACCCGGTTCGGCAGCCGGATCGCGCCCACGATGGTCGCCACCCCCAGTGACACCTCCGGGAAGCGGAACACCGCCTCGGTGCTGGCGATCACGAAGTCGCAGAACAACAATCCGGTCAGCCCGTAGCCGACACACGGGCCGTGCACCGCGGCCACGGTGGGCTTGAAAAGCTCCATACCACTTTCGAAGGAGTTGATAGTGGGCTTCTCCCAGAACGTGCCGCCGAACGTACCGACCGCGCCTTCGGAATCGGTCAGGTCGGCGCCGGCGCAGAACACCTCGCCATTGGCGGTCAGGATTCCCACCCAGGCGTCCTGTTCGTCGCGGAATCGGTTCCAGGCGGCATTGAGGTCGTCGCGCAACGCCCCGTTGATGGCGTTGCGGGCCTCGGGACGGTTGAGAGTGATGGTGGCGACGTGGTCGCTGCGCTCGTAGGTGACCAGGCTTCCCATGGCTGCACCGTACCGTTGTCGTCGTGCGATGGATCGTCGACGCGATGAACGTGATCGGTTCCCGCCCGGACGGCTGGTGGAAGGACCGCCACGCGGCGATGGAGCGCTTGACCCGACAACTCGAGCGGTGGGCGGCCGCCGAAGCCCGCGATGTCACCGTGGTGTTCGAAAAGCCGCCGGCGCCGCCGATCATCTCGGAGGTGGTGCGGATCGCTGCGGCGGCCCGGGCCGGTGCGAACTCCGCCGACGACGAGATCGTCCGGATGGTGCGAGCCGACGAGCGGCCCGGCGACATCACCGTGGTGACCTCCGATGTCACGCTGGCTGACCGGGTCAGCGGCGCCGGTGCGAAAACCTGTCCGGCGGCACGTTTCCGCCGCCTCATCGAGCAGCCGTGTTGAGCCGAACGGCTCCACCACCGATAACCGAACGACGTCGTCAACCTCGGGCGGCGCTGGCTCCGGCGCGCCGGCCGGCGAACACGCAGTCGGCGATCGACAGTCCGCTGACATAGGACCGTGACGCGATGCCGATGGCGGTGCGGCCGGCACTGTAGAGCCCGGGGATCGGTGCGCCGTCGGCGTCGACCACCGCGCCGGTGTCCTCGTCGACCCGCACCCCGCCGAGGGTGAGCATCGGGGTGGGACACAACAGGTTCGGCCGCACCGAGATGTCCATCAAGGTGAACGGGGCCCGCTCGATGCGACGGCGGAACTCCGCCGGCTTGCCGACCGGGTCCGCGGTGCCGGAGTCGATCGCCTCGTTGTGTGCGGCCACGGTGGCCTGCAGGCCGTCGGGGTCGATGCCGGCCGCTCGGGCCACCTCCGCGAGGGTGTTTCCGCGCACCGCGCCGGCCAGCATCAGCGCGGCGGCCTGGGCGCGCTGGAACCACAGTGTTTGGGTGAGCAACTGCCGGCGGGTCTCCGCCATGAGTGTGGCGTCGGCCAGAATCCAGCCGTTGCCGCCGTGGTTTTTCACCATGGCCTGGCCCAGCGCCGCGCCGTACCGGGTTTCGTCGATAACGCGACTTCCCTTGTCGTCGACGACGATCGAGGAGATGAACGCACTGGGTGGGGTGATGAATCGCCACGCCGAGACGTTGTCCATCCGGTCGGCCACCGCGCCGGCAGTCTGGGCCAGGGCGATGCCGCTGCCGTCGTCGCCGCTGGTGCCCAGCGGCAGGCCGCCGTTGAATTCCGGGGCGTAGCGCTTGCGCCACTCGGTGTTGGCGATGAAGCCGCCGGCGCAGATGATCACCCCGCGTCGAGCGATGATCTCGATCGGCTGTGCGTAGCGGCGTTCCAACTTCTTGAGCCGACGATCCATCGCGGCGCGCAGCGGTGGGTAGTACACGCCGGGCTTGGATGAGATCGCGGCGAGGCGCGCGTAGCGCCGCTGGATGCGCCGCGGCGCCTGGCCCATCGTCATGGCCCGAACACCGATCACCCGCCCCGAGGAGTCCTGCAGCAGGTCGGTGACGGTGGTGTGCGGACGGAAGTCCACCCCGAGATTGCGCGCAGCCTCGGCCAGTGGCGCATAGATCTTCTTGCCGGATGTGCCCTTCCCGTAGGCCCGGTGGCCGCGCTGCACCGGCGGGGTCTGCGCCCGGAACGCCCCGGCGTTCTCACTGCCGGAGTGGTAGAGGTAGTAGCGGTTGTTCGGAAACGACGTCTTGTAGGGGCACAGTCCCGGGTTGAACGGTACCCCGTGGCGTTGCAGCCAGTCGATCATCTCCGGGCTGGTGTCGACGAAGCGCTGCAGCGTCTCCGGGCGAACCGCGTCACCGACCTCCAGGCGCAGATAGTCCAGCATCTGCTCGGCGGAGTCGGCCACGCCGGCGGCCCGTTGGACCGACGTGCCGGCTCCGGCGTAGATGATGCCCCCGGAGATCGCGGTGGCCCCGCCGCCGTTGGCGCGATCCACCGCGATGACCTCGGCACCGTGTTCGCGGGCGGTGATCGCCGCGGTGGTCCCTGCCGCACCGAACCCGACGATAATGACGTCGGTGCTGACGCTGGTGGTGCTCACGCGCTGTCCCCTCGATGTAGTGAACCGATCGACCACGCAATATAACAGCCGGTAGTTTGACCGTAACGACGATAACCAGCAGTGACGCCGTGGATGGCGTTAGTAAACGAAACACGTTCTAGTGAATCGGGAACGCTCCGGAGCGGCGGTCTTGCACCGTTTCGGCCACGCTACGGGCGAAGATGAACGGTATGCCCCTCCGGTCACTGCGTGCTGTCGTCGCCCTGGTGTTCGCCCTCGTCGCCATGGTGGCGGTGATGGCGCCCGCTGCCGCGGCGCCGGGAACCGATCCGGCCGCGATCGCAGCCGATCTGGTCGCCGCCGACCAGGCGCTGCGCAACCCGTCGGCGCCCGAGCAGGTGCTGGCGGCCGCGGCACGGCGCCAGCAGGTCGCCTACCGCACCCTGGGGGCACACCCGGAGTGGGATGGGATCGCCCGCCCGCAGATCCCGCCGGCGCTGCAGGAGGTCTACGACCGCAACATCGACGCCCGCCGGCAACTCATGGCGCTCACCGAGCCGAAAGACAGCATGCCGCCGTGGCGGGTGGTGCCACCGGTGCCGGCCAACGAGCTGATGGCCTCCTACCGTGCGGCCGAAGCCGCGACCGGGGTGCCGTGGAACTATCTGGCGGCGATCAACTTCGTCGAGACCGGATTCGGCCGCATCAACGGTGTCAGTGAGGACGCCGCGCAGGGCCCGATGCAGTTCCTGCCGTCGACGTTCGCCGCCTACGGCAACGGCGGCGACATCCACTCACCGCACGACAGCATCATGGCCGCCGGACGGTTGTTGGCCGCCAACGGTTTTGCCACCAACCGCGACCGGGCGATCTGGGGCTACAACCACTCCGACCACTACGTGCGCGCCGTCAACGACTACGCCGCGGTCATCGGCGGCGACCCGGCCGGGTTCGCCAGCTACTACCGCTGGGACACCTACTACCGCACCACCGCCGGGGACCTGCTGCTGCCGATCGGGTACGCCTCGGCGACACGGATCCCGGTGGCGGAGTACCTGGCCGCACACCCGCAGTAGGACGCGGTGCCGGCCCGGCTCAGCGCGTTGCGTTGAGGATCTTGATCGCGAACACCAGCGTGTCGCCCGGCTGGATGCCGGCGGCCGGCTGACCCTCGGGGTAGCCGTCGGCCGGGATCATCGCGACCGCCACCGTCGAGCCGACCTTCTGGCCGGCAATGGCCTTCTGGAAGCCCGGCACCACCCGGTCGAGACCGAACTCCACCGGCTCGCCCCGCTCATAGCTGCTGTCGAACACCGAGCCGTCCCGGCCATTTACGCCCATATAGCAGACCGACACCGTTGCGCTCTCGGCGACCACCGGGCCGTCGCCGGCCTGCAGGGTGTGCACCTGGGTCTGGCCTACCTTGAACGGCGTCTGCACATCGACCCGCGGGGCGGCGGTGTCCGTGGAGCCGGTCACCGCGACGCTGCCGCTGCTCCCGGGCAGGGTCCATTCGGCGGTGCCACCGGCGTCCGGCGTCGCCGACGGGCAGCTGTTGGCCGCGGGTGTGGCCACGGTGCTCGGCGGCACGAACAGGTCGGTGACCGAGGACGTCTGCTGCGAGGAGGTGTCGCTGTCGGAGCCGCCGCAGCCGGCGAGCGTCATCGCCACCGCGGTGGTGCAGGCGGCGAGCGCAACGGAGAAGGCAATAGGAGAGGAGTTCACCTGGGTCACGCTACCGTCCGGCCCCGCGCCGACTATGCCGGCAGCGGGCCGGGCGCATCGGCGACGTAGCGGGTGAACAACTCGGCGAGGGAGTGGGCCAGCGCGGCCGCATCGGTTGCCGGCGGCGCGTCCGGCCCGACCAGAGCGCCGTCGCGAGCCAGTACCGCCAGGCCGTGCACCAGTGCCCAGCTGACCAACGCCAGATTCTGCGTTCCGGCAGGCGGCGCATCAGGCCCGGCGAGCCGGCCGGCGGCGGCGGTCAGTTCGCCGATGGCGTGCTGTTGTGCGGCAACGAGTTCGGGGTCGTCGGCATGAACTTCGCGGGGGGCGAACATCAGCTCGAACAGGGCCGGATTCGACAGCCCGAAATCGATGTAGACGCTCCCCAGGGCCGCGAGTCGCTCTCGCGCGTCGGCTTCGGTCACCGCGGCCTGCTGGCGCGCCAGGGCGTGAAACCCTTCGGTGGCGATCGCGGTGAGCAACCCGGCGCGATCCCCGAAGTGGTACTTCGGTGCGGCGTGCGAGAGGCCGGCGCGGCGGGCGACGGCGCGCAGGCTGATCGCCGCGCGGCCGTGTTCGACCAGTTCGGCGCGCGCGGCGGCCAGCAGCTTCTCGCGGGCGTCCGGGCGATCGACGGCTGTCATGCGGCAATCCTCACCCAACCACTTGACAGTGTCAAACACGATTGTCATGCTGGTAGCCATAACTTGACACTGTCAAATCGATGGGGAGGGGAGTGCGTCATGACACTTCCGATAGCGCCCACGCCGTCCGTTCGGATCGGCGACCGCGACCGCGACCGCACCGCCACGCTGCTCGGGACGGCACTGGCGCAGGGTTACCTGCAGCTGCCCGACTACGAACAGCGACTGCAGGCCGCGTTCGCGGCCGAGACCGACGCCGAACTGCGCGCGGTGACGGTCGATCTTCCGGTTCATGCGCTGCGGCGCCATGACCCGGCCCGGCGGGCGGCCCGGCGCGCCGCCGCTGCCCGGTCCGTTCGGGTTCACCTGGCCGGGTACCTGGGGATGGTCGCCGTCGTACTTACGGTGTGGTTGGCGGTCGCGCTGACTGCCGGAGCGTGGTACTTCTGGCCGATCTGGCCCATCCTGGGCGGCGCGATCGGCCTGATCGGCCACGCCGGTCCGTTCCGTTCGGGGATCTGCGCAGCGCGTCGCGATTAGTTGGCGCCTGAGGCCTCGCAGAGTCGTTCGATCTGGTCGAGCAGTTGCCGGTGCACGGCCTCGAGTGCGTCGGTGAACCTGGTGAACCGGCACATTGCGACCGGGCTTTCGGGTTGAGTTGTATTTCGGCGGCGGACGATTCCGGCCGGGAGGCAAGATCAGAACGACCGTTGGCGTCAAGGTGTTTCACCCGGTATACCCGCAGCCGACGGCTTGAGATAGCTGACCAGGCTGACGTCGAGCATCTCGTCGGTGAAGTAGTGCTGGCAGCCGCGAAGGTACTTCATGTAGCGCTCGTAAACCTCTTCGGACTGGATCTCGATCGCCTTGTCCTTGTTGGCTTCCAGCGCATCACCCCAGATCTGCAGTGTTTTGATGTAGTGCGGTCGCAGGGAGATAGCCTCGGGCACAACAAACCCGGCCTTCTGCCCGTGGTCGACCATCATGGCGGTGGTGGGCAGTCGTCCGCCGGGAAAGATCTCGGTGACCATGAACTTGATGAACCGCGCGGTTTCGAACGTGAGCTTCTTGCCGCGGGCGTTCAGGTCGTAAGGGTGATAGCTGACGCTGCTCTGAATGGTCATCCGCCCGTCGTCGGGCAGGATGTCGAAACATCTGGCGAAGAAGTTGTCGTAGCGCTCGTGACCGAAGTGTTCGAAAGCCTCGATGGACACGATCCGGTCGACCGGCCGGTCGAACTCCTCCCAGCCGTGCAGCAAAACCTCACGGGTACGGTCGGTGTCGACGGCGTCGAGTTCTCGCTGCGCGTGGGCCCGCTGGTTCTTCGACAGGGTCAGGCCGATGACGTTGACGTCGTACTTCTCAACGGCGCGCTTCATCGTCGTGCCCCAGCCGCAGCCGATGTCGAGCAGCGTCATACCGGAGCGCAGATCGAGCTTGCCGAGGTTGAGGTCGATCTTGGCGAGCTGCGCCTCCTGCAGTGATAATTCCGGAGGTTCGAAATAGGCACAGCTGTAGGTCCGGGTCGGATCCTGGAACAGTCCGAAGAAGTCGTCGGACAGATCGTAGTGGGCCTGGACGTCTTCGAAGTGCGGTCGCATTCGCTCGGTCTCGGCGGGGGCATCTGCCATGGTTTGTCCTATTTCTGCAGGGTGAATTGGTTGACGTCGATGTAGCCTTCCCGGAAGCCGTTGGAGCAGCCGGTCAGGTAATGCATGTAGCGGTCGTAGATCTCCTGGGACTGGATCGCGATGGCCTCTTCGCGGTGGGCTTCCAGCGCGGCTGCCCACAGGTCGAGGGTTCTGGCGTAGTGCGGCTGCAGCGATTGACGTCGAGTCAGCGTGAAGCCTGCGGCCGCGGAATGGTCTTCCACCATCTCGATGGTGGGCAGCCGGCCGCCCGGAAAGATCTCGGTGACGATGAATTTGATGAA
>CAYNJD010000059.1:0-13604 GCA_964397355.1 uncultured Mycobacterium sp.
CGCCGGCGCCGGCGCGGGGGCGGGCGCGGGCGGCTGGGCCATGGCCAGCCCGAGCGACGGCGGGGCGGGCGCCGGCGGCACAGCGGGAATCGCCGCATGGTGCGCCAGCGCCCCGATGCCGAGACCGCCGAGCACCCCCGCCGGAGCCAGTACCGCCGACCCGGCCAGCATCGGCAGCAGCGCGGGGATCAGCGCCGTCTGAGTGACCAGGTAGTTGAGCGCCTGGATGGTGTTGCCGATTGTGGCGCCGACGATCTCGACCATCGCCATCGGTATCACCAGGCCCAGGCCCTGCGGGTTGAACAGCGCGGTGTAGGCGATCGCCAGTAGGTCGTCGACGATGACGATGCTGGTGAACGCGAAATAGGAGCCCGGATCCAGTGGCACCGAGAAGATGTAGGCCAGGTTTCCCGGGTTCAGGTAGCTCAGCGGGTTGCCCGTCCACGCCAGCCACGACCCGGGCACCCCCGGCGGCGGCAGCAGCGAGGAGCCCTGCAGACTGGCGAACCACTCGGCCAGTGGGTCGGAGATGCCGGTGAAGCCGATCTTGTTGAAGAACTCCGTCAGCTGCGCATACAGCGGGTACTGGGTGGGGTCGGGATACGACGGGGTGGGGACCAGTCCTTCGAGCCATTTGCCGAAGTCGATGAACCACTGCGGCGGCTGCGGTGCCGTCGCGTCCGCACTGCCCGCCGTCTTGAGCACCGCCGGTGCCGGTTCGGTCTGCGGCGACGATGCCACCGCGGTGGTGGCGGTGGCGGAGTAGCCGGTCATCACGGCGGCGGCCTGCGCCCACATCCGGGCGTAGTCCGCCTCGTTCAGCGCGATCGGAATCGTGTTGATACCGAAGAAGTTTGTGCCGACCAGCACCGCGTGGGTGACGTGGTTGGCCACCAGTTCGGCCATCGTCGGCATCGCCGCCAGCGCGCTGGTGTAGGCGGCGGCCGCGGTCTGCTGCTGGGCGGCCGTGGCCGTCGCATCGGCGCCGGCGCGCAGCAACCACGCCAGGTATGGGGCGTGGGCGGCCACGAACGCCTCGGCGCTCGGCCCCTGCCACGATCCGGCCTGCACCGCCCCCAGCAGCGCGGTGAGCTCATCGGCGGTGGCGGTGTACTCGGCCGACAGCGCGCCCCAGGCCGCGGCCGACGCCAGCAGTGGACCCGCCCCGGGGCCGGCCGACAACAACGTTGAATGTACTTCCGGAGGAGAGGCCATCCAGATCGGCGCCGTCATCGCAGACCGCCGGATGCCACCCGAAAAAGGCGAAACATGGGTGTTCGTCAGCTCTCTCGGGGTACACCGCCCCGGGTCGCAGGATGCGACGACGTGAGTGTCCTGACTCTCGGATCACCGCTCGCCTCGCCTTCCAGCTCCACTTGAGAGCCGTGGCTGTTGAGGGTCGCTCCCCGATCACAGTGGCGGGACCGTGCCGGATTCACACCGGCTTCCTGCACCGTCGTTGCCTTACCGGCGCATTATCGCACGCTAAGGCGCCAGCTTGCGATACTCCCGCATCCAGGTGCCCGGCGTCATCGGGGCCGTGGCGCCACCGCCGAACGCGTCGCCGGACAACGCGGTCAGCCCACTCGGCAACACGGCGTCGTCGGCGTCGTCGAGATCCATGTACTCATAGCCGCGGCCGAGCATGTCGATCTTGGCCTTCCGGCGCCGGCGGGCCTGGGCCGCCTCCCGGGTGGTGGCCGCCGGCGCTGCGGCCTCGGCGGTGTCGGGCTCGGGTGCCTTGCGGCGACGCGCGCTGGTGCCGGCCGCCCGGCGGGCCTGCTGGCCCAGGCCGGCGACCAGATACATGTAGGACATGCCGTCGACCGGCGACAGCGGCGGCGCGGGCGGCGGCGGTGGCGGAGCACCGGGCACGGCCGGCGCCGGTGCCGCAGCGGGCGCCGGAGCCGGGGCGGGCACCGGGGCCGGCCCCGGAACCGGTGGCGTGGGAGCCACCGTCAGGCCGGTGAACGGCGGCGGCACCACCGGAGCCGGGACGGCGTGCAGCGCAGCCAGACCGGACAGCCCCGCCAGCCCGGCCAGCGGCGCCGCGGCCAGCGGCGCCAGCGCGGTGGTCAGCATCGGCAGCACCATCGGGATCAGCACCACCGCCTGCTCCAGCAGCGTCTTGAGCAGCGCGATCACATCGGTGATGACGGTGCCGATCGCCTCGACCGCGGTGAACAGCAACGTCGAGGCGATGGTGCCCGGGTTGCCGGAGGCGAACGCGGCGGCGATGTCGGCGGCGATGAACCCGAACGTCTGCGACAGGTAGGCGGCGAACGAACCGAAGTCCATCGGGTAGCCGAGCGCGAACGCGATGTTGTAGGGGCTCAAGAAGCTCAGCGGGTTGCCGGTCAGCGTCAGCCAGGGGTCGAAGCCGGCGAACGCCGACTGGAAGTAGGGGTTGTTGGCCAGCGCGTTGATCATCGGCTGCAGCACGGTGTTGTAGAAGTCGGTGTAGCCGCTGCTCTGCAGCCAGTCCATGATGTCGTTCTGCCGATCCGGCGGCAACGGCAACTGCCCGGCTTCGGCCGAGCCGGGCTTGGTGATCTGCGGCGCCGCGGCGGTCTGCGGACTCGATGCCACCGCCGCGCCGGCGACGGCCTGGTAGGTGGCCATCACGGTGGCGGCCTGCAGCCACATCCGGCCGTAGTCGGCCTCGTTCAGCGCGATCGGGATGGTGTTGAGGCCAAAGAAGTTGGTGGCCACCAGCACCGCATGGGTGGCGTGGTTGGCGGCCAGTTCGGCCAGCGTCGGCATGGCCGCCAGCGCGGTGGTGTAGGCGGCGGCCGCGGTCTGCTGCTGGGCGGCCGTCACCGCGCTGGCGGCGCCGGCCTGGATCAGCCACGCCAGATACGGTGCGTTGGCGGCCAGGTACGCCTCGGCGCTCGGCCCCTGCCAGGACCCGGCCCGCACCGCACCCAGCAGCGCCGTCAGCTCGTCGGCGATCTCGGCGTACTGGGTGCTCAGCGTGCTCCACGCCGACGCCGACGCCAACAGCGGGCCGGCGCCGGGACCGGCCGACAGCAGCGCCGAATGGACCTCGGGTGGAGACGCGATCCAGATCGGCGCGGTCACCTTCGCCAGCCCTCCCGGGGTGCCCCGCCCCGAATCGACAGCGTCATCGCCTTACCGGCGGATTGTCGCACGCCGAATGTCTCCGGCACCCCTTCGAGTGGGAAATCCGCGACGCCCGCCCCGGCGTTTCCGTCGGCGAATTCCGACTCAGCGGGCCCGATGGGCGCGGGGTGGCGCCGCGTCAGTCCTTGCCGTCGATCACGGCGTTCAGCGTCGGGCTGGGCCGCATCACCGCCGACGTCATGTCGTGATCCGGGGCGTAGTAGCCGCCGATGTCCACCGGCTTGCCCTGCACCACGGTCATCTCGTCGAGGATGACGTCCTGGTTCTTGTCCAGCTCGGACGCGACGGCGGCGAAGTGCTCGGCGAGCTCGGGGACCTCGGTCTGCGCGGCGAGTTCCTGCGCCCAGTACTTGGCCAGAAAGAACTGGCTGCCGCGGTTGTCGAGCTCGCCGGTCTTGCGCGACGGGCTCTTGTTGTCCGCGAGCAGCCTGCCGATCGCGGTGTCCAGCGTCGCGCCGAGGATCTTGGCGCCCTTGTTGCCGGTCTTGGCGCCCAGGTCGTCGAAGCTGGCACCGAGCGCCAAAAACTCGCCGAGGGAGTCCCAGCGCAGGTGGTTCTCCTCCACCAGCTGCTTGACGTGCTTGGGGGCCGAGCCGCCCGCGCCGGTCTCGTACATGCCGCCACCGGCCATCAGCGGCACGATCGACAGCATCTTCGCGCTGGTGCCCAGCTCCAGGATCGGGAACAGGTCGGTGAGGTAGTCGCGCAGGATGTTGCCGGTCGCGGCGATGGTGTCCTGGCCGCGGATCAGCCGCTCCAGGGTGTAGCGCATGGCCCACACCTGCGGCATGATCTGGATCTCCAGGCCCTCGGTGTCGTGGTCGGCCAGGTAGGTCTTGACCTTCTTGCGGAGCTCGGCCTCGTGCGGACGCTCGGTGTCGAGCCAGAACACCACGGTCATGCCGGAGATCCGCGCCCGCTCGACAGCCAGCTTCACCCAGTCGCGAATCGCGGCGTCGGTGACGGTGCACAGCCGCCAGATGTCACCGGCCTCGACGTTCTGGGACAGCAGCACCTCACCGGTGGCCAGGTCCACGATGTCGGCGACCCCGGCCTCGGGAACCTCGAACGTCTTGTCGTGGCTGCCGTACTCCTCGGCCTTCTGCGCCATCAGCCCGACGTTGGGCACGGTGCCCATGGTGGCCGGGTCGAACTGGCCGTGGGTCTTGCAGAAGTTGATCAGCTCCTGGTAGATCCGGGCGAAGGTGGATTCGGGGTTGACCGCCTTGGTGTCCTTCTGCCGGCCGTCGGCGCCGTACATCTTGCCGCCGGCCCGGATCATCGCCGGCATCGAGGCGTCCACGATCACATCCGACGGCGAGTGGAAGTTGGTGATGCCGTTGGCCGAGTCCACCATCGCCAGTTCGGGACGCTGCTCGTGGCAGGCGTGCATGTCCTCGATGATCTCTTCGCGCTGCGAGGCCGGCAGCGTCTCGATCTTGTCGTAGAGGTCGGCCAGGCCGTTGTTGACGTTGACGCCCAGGTCGTCGAAGAGCTTCTGGTGCTTGGCGAACGCGTCCTTGTAGAACACCTTGATGGCGTGACCGAACACGATCGGGTGGCTGACCTTCATCATGGTGGCCTTGACGTGCAGCGAGAACATCACGCCGGTCTTGCGGGCGTCCTCCATCTCCTGCTCGTAGAACTCGCGCAGCGCGGCCACGCTCATGAACATCGAGTCGATGACCATGCCGTCGAGCAGGGAGACCTTCTCCTTGAGCACAATCGTCTTGCCGCTCTTGGTTTTCAGCTCCATCTTCACGTCGCGGTCGCGGTCCAGCGTCATCGACTTCTCGCCGTGGTAGAAGTCGCCGTGACGCATGGTGGCCACATGGGTGCGCGACGCCTGCGACCACTCCCCCATGCTGTGCGGGTGCTTGCGGGCATACTCCTTCACCGCCTTGGGCGCCCGCCGGTCCGAGTTGCCTTGCCGCAAAACCGGGTTCACGGCACTGCCCAGGCACTTGGCGTAGCGGTCGTGGATCTGGCGTTCGGCGTCGGTCTTGGGGTCCGCCGGGTAGTCCGGCAGGTCGAAGCCCTTGCCCCGCAGCTCCTTGATAGCGGCCACCAACTGCGGCACCGACGCGCTGATGTTGGGCAGCTTGATGATGGTGGTGTCGGGCAGTTGGGTGAGCCGGCCGAGCTCGCCCAGGTTGTCGGGCACCCGCTGGTCCTCGCGCAGCGCGTCGGGGAACTCGGCCAGGATGCGGGCCGCCAGCGAGATGTCACTGGGTTTGACGTCGATACCCGCGGGCCCGGTGAAGGCCTGCACAATCGGCAGGAACGAGTACGTCGCCAGCAGCGGCGCCTCGTCGGTCAGCGTGTAGATGATGGTCGGCTGGTCGGCGCACATGGCTGTTCTCCAAAGCGTCATCGTTCGTGGCGATCGGTTGTGCCGCGTGGTACCCGGCGGCCTCAGTATCGCGTACCGCCGATTGACGTCCGCCGCCGGTGAGCAGGTGGCGGCGCCTGCGCGAGATGCGATAGGCTGCGACACGGTCATGAGTGCCAGCGCTAAGCCCCGGCTTGCTGGCCGGCAACCCTCCAACCGCGGTGGGGTGCCCCGGGTGATTGACCGGGTTGAGTAGCCACCGCCGGCTACGCGGCAAGCGCGGGTCCGCCACAACGGGCCCCCCGAGTAGACAGGGGAACCTGATGCGTGCCTCCGTACGCCCGCTCGCCCGTTGTTGTCGTCGCTGAAACGACACTCCTGCCCCAGCGACCACTCTCTTCGCAGAAAGCATTCGTATATGACCGCCGGTAACAACTGGTCGTTCGAGACCAAACAGATCCACGTCGGCCACGCCGGAGACCCCGAGACCGGGTCGCGGGCGCTGCCCATCTACCAGACCACGTCATATCTGTTCAGCGACACCGAGGAGGCCGCCGCCCGCTTCGCGCTGGCCGAACCGGGCAACATCTACACCCGGCTGACCAACCCGACCAACGCGGTCATCGAGGAGCGCATCGCCGCGCTGGAGGGCGGCGTGGGGGCCACCCTGCTGTCGGCCGGGCAGGCCGCCAGCACGTTCGCGATCTTCAACCTCGCCGGCGCCGGCGACCACATCGTGGCCAGCCCGCGGCTGTACGGCGGCACCTACAACCTGTTCCGCTACTCGCTACCCAAACTGGGCATCGAGGTCAGCTTCGTCGAGGACCCCGACGACCTGGGATCCTGGGCGGCCGCGGTGCGGCCGAACACCAAGGCGTTCTACGCCGAGAGCATCTCCAACCCGAAGATCGACGTGCTCGACACCCCGGGGGTGTCGGCGGTGGCCCACGAGCACGGGGTGCCGCTGATCGTCGACAACACCATCGCCACCCCGTACCTGATCCAGCCGATCAGCCAGGGCGCCGACATCGTGGTGCACTCGGCCACCAAGTACCTGGGCGGTCACGGCACCGCGATCGCCGGCGTGATCGTCGACGGCGGCAACTTCGACTGGACCCAGGGCCGCCACCCCGGCTTCACCACCCCCGACCCCAGCTACAACGGCCTGGTCTACGCCGACCTGGGCCCGCCGGCCTACGCGATCAAGATCCGCGCCCAGCTGATGCGCGACTACGGATCGGTGGCCTCGCCCTTCAACGCCTTCCTGATCGCCCAGGGCCTGGAGACGCTGAGCCTGCGGGTGGAGCGCCACGTCGCCAACGCGCAGCGGGTCGCGGAGTTCCTGGCCGCCCGCGACGACGTGCTCAGCGTCAACTACGCCGGGCTGCCTGACTCGCCGTGGTACCAGCTGGCCCAGCGGCTGGCCCCCAGGGGCGTCGGCGGCGTGCTGTCGTTCGAGGTGGCCGGCGGGGGGCAGGGCGGCGGCCTGGAAGCAGGAAAGGCCTTCGTCAACGCGCTGCAGCTGCACAGCCACGTCGCCAACATCGGCGACGTGCGCTCACTGGTGATCCACCCGGCGTCCACCACGCACAGCCAGCTCACCGGAGACGAACTGCTGTCCACCGGCGTCACCCCCGGCCTGGTGCGGCTATCGGTGGGCATCGAAGGTATCGACGACATCCTGGCCGACCTGGAGCTCGGGTTCGCCGCGGCCGCGGCGCAGCTCGGCGACTCGTCGGCACTGGCGGCGCGTTGAGGCGGTCCTGAGGTGACGATCTCCGACGTGTCCAGGCAGGTGCTGCCCGCCGAGGGAGAAACCGGCGTGGTCGACATCGGCGCGGTGGCACTGCAGTGCGGGGCGGTGCTCGACGACGTGCACATCGCCGTGCAGCGCTGGGGCGAGCTGTCGCCGCAGCGCGACAACGTCGTGATGGTGCTGCACGCGCTGACCGGGGATTCCCACGTCACCGGGCCCGCCGGTCACGGGCATCCCACCGCGGGCTGGTGGGACGGGATCATCGGCCCGGGTGCCCCGATCGACACCGACCGGTGGTGCGCGGTGGCCACCAACGCCCTCGGCGGCTGCCGCGGCTCGACCGGCCCGGGTTCGCTGGCCCGCGACGGAAAGCCGTGGGGCTCACGGTTTCCCGCGATCTCGATTCGTGACCAGGTGGAAGCCGACATCGCCACGCTGGCCGCGCTGGGCATCACCGACGTGGCCGCGGTGGTGGGCGGTTCGATGGGCGGTGCCCGCGCGCTGGAGTGGATGGTCGCCTACCCCGACCGGGTGGGGGCCGGCCTGCTGCTGGCCGTCGGCGCCCGCGCCACCGCCGACCAGATCGGCACGCAGAGCACCCAGATCGCGGCGATCAAGGCCGACCCGAACTGGCAGGGCGGCGACTACCACGGCACCGAACACAGTCCCGACACCGGACTGGCCATCGCCCGGCGCATCGCGCACCTGACCTACCGCGGCGAGGCCGAGCTGGACCGCCGCTTCGGCAATGCCCCGCAGGACGGCGAGGACCCGGCCAGCGGCGGCCGCTACGCGGTGGAGAGCTACCTGGGCTACCAGGGCGGCAAGCTGGTGGCCCGGTTCGACGCCGGCAGCTATGTGACGCTGACCGAGTCGCTGTCCTCCTTCGACGTGGGCCGCGGCCGGGGTGGCGTCGCGGCGGCGCTGCGCGGCTGCCGGGTGCCGGCGGTGGTCGCCGGGATCACCTCGGACCGGCTGTACCCGCTGCGGCTGCAGGCCGAGCTGGCCGATCTGCTGCCCGGCTGCGACGGATTGCAGGTGCTCGACTCCGACTACGGGCACGACGGCTTCCTGCTGGAGACCGACCGGGTCGGCGAGCTGATCCGCCAGACCCTGGAGTTGGCGGGCCCGGCCGGGGACCGCCGGCGGTGAGCCCCCAGGCCCGGCATGACCGCTCGCTGTCGTTCGGTTCGCAGGCCGCGGCCTACGAACGGGGCCGCCCGTCCTATCCCCCGGAAGCCATCGACTGGCTGTTGCCGCCGGACGCCCGCGACGTCCTCGACCTGGGCGCCGGCACCGGCAAGCTGACCGCCCGGCTGGTGGAGCGCGGCCTGGACGTGGTGGCCGTGGACCCGATCGCCGAAATGCTGGAGGTGCTGGCCGCATCGCTGCCGGACACCCCGGCCCTGCTCGGGACGGCCGAACAGATCCCGTTGCCGGACAACAGCGTCGACGCCGTGCTGGTGGCGCAGGCCTGGCACTGGTTCGACCCGGCCCGCGCCGTCCCCGAGGTGGTGCGGGTGCTGCGGCCCGGCGGCCGGCTGGGGCTGGTGTGGAACACCCGCGACGAACGGCTGGGCTGGGTCAAGGAGCTGGGCACCATCATCGGCCGCGAGGACGCCCGCGACGTGGTGGACGGCGGGGTGAGCCTGCCCGAGCCGTTCGGCGACATCGAAGCCCACCAGGTGGAATGGACCAACTACCTGACGCCGCAGGCGCTGATCGATCTGGTGGCCTCTCGCAGCTACTGCATCACCTCCCCCGACGCGGTGCGCACCAAGACACTGGATCAGGTCCGCGAGCTGCTGGCCACCCATCCGGCGCTGGCCGGGTCGAGCGGGCTGGCACTGCCCTATGTCACGGTGTGCCTGCGGGCGACGCTGAACGCAACAGCGTCGTAGGCAGAACGTGACCTCGCCGTGTCGCTGACGTGATGCGGCTGCTGCAACGTTGGTGCCCGACGGGCGGCACCGATGACGCCTGCGGGGGAACGGAGGGGGCCGGCATGGGGAGCGACTGGACGAGAACGGCGGTATCGACGGTCACGGCGGTCACGGCGGCCGGCACGGTATGGGCGGGACTGATCGTCTCGGTGTGGCTGGCGGCGCCGGCGCAGGCGAATCCGGTGGACACCTCGTTTCTGTCCGATCTGGCCGGGGCGGGCGTCCCGGTCGGCGACCCGGCCGCGACCGCCGAACTCGGCCAGTCCGTCTGCCCGATGCTGACCGAGCCGGCCGGCACCGCCGCCTCGGTGGCCTCGCCGATCACCGGCCTGAACGGCGGTCCCGCCATGTCGCCGGAGATGGCGCAGCTGTTCACCGAGATCGCGGTGCAGGCCTACTGCCCGCAGATGGTGTCGCAGCTGGCCAGCGGCCAGCTGCCGGAGCTGCCGCAGATCCCGGGGGTGCCGGTCGGTATTCCCGGCCTGGCCGGCGGCCTCCCGGCGATTCCGGGCTTTGGCGTCACCTAACTGGTGCCCAGCGGGTCGATCGTCGCGGCGATGTAGACCATCACCGTCGCCGCGGTCGTCATGGTGGCGAAGTCCAGCCCGCGGTCGCGCAGCACCAGCAGCCCGGCCCGGTCCTCACTCAGCACCAGCCGCAGCGCGGCGGCCACCCCCACCCCGATCCCGATCAGCAGCGCGCCGCGGCGCCAGAAGTTGGCCCCGGCCAGCACGAAGGCGGCCACGAAGATCAGCCCGACCACCATGATCGGCCATTGGGCGGCGATCACCCGACGGACATCGACGCGCGTCACAGGGTGTTCTCGACCCGTTCGACGACGTTGGTCAGCAGGAAGGCCCGGGTCAGCGGCCCCACCCCGCCGGGGTTGGGCGACACGTGTCCGGCCACCTCCCACACGTCCGGGTGCACGTCGCCGACCAGCCCGGCGTCGGTGCGGCTGACGCCCACGTCGACGACGGCGGCCCCCGGTCGCACCATGTCGGCGGTGAGCATGTGCGGCACCCCGACCGCGGCGATGATGATGTCGGCCTGGCGGGTCAGCGCGCCCAGATCCCGGGTGCCGGTGTGGCACAGCGTGACGGTGGCGTTCTCCGACCGGCGGGTCAGCAGCAGCCCCAGCGGACGGCCGACCGTCACGCCTCGGCCCATCACCACCACGTGGGCGCCGGCGATCGGCACGTCGTAGCGGCGCAGCAGGTGCACGATCCCGCGCGGGGTGCACGGCAGCGCCGCCGGGGTGCCCAGCACCAGCCGGCCCAGGTTGGTCGGGTGCAGCCCGTCGGCGTCCTTGGCCGGGTCGACGCGCTCCAGTGCGGCGTTCTCATCGAGGTGGCGCGGCAGCGGCAGCTGCACGATGTACCCGGTGCAGTCGGGGTTGGCGTTCAGCTCGTCGATGGTGTCGTTGAGCTGGGCGGTGCTGGCGTCGGCCGGCAGGTCGCGGCGCAGCGAGGTGATGCCGACCTTGGCGCAGTCGTTGTGCTTGCCGCGCACGTAGGCGTGCGAGCCGGGATCGTCACCGACCAGCACGGTGCCCAGCCCGGGCGTGCGGCCCGCTTCGGTCAGTTTCGCCACCCGGGCTGTGAGGTCGACGAAGATCTCGTCGCGCGTAGCCTTGCCGTCCAACGTGATCGCACCCACGCGGACAGTCTGGCATGCCCGCGCGCGGTACCGATGATGACGACCCGCTGCGCCCGGCTTCGCCGCGCTTGCGATCGTCATCGCGGTACCGATGATGACGACCCGCTGCGCCCGGCTTCGCCGCGCTTGCGATCGTCATTAAGCTCCCGATATGCCCACCCCCGACGTCTTGCGCCCCGCCAAGCTGGGACCGGTCACGCTGCGCAACCGGGTCATCAAGGCCGCCACGTTCGAGAACCGCACACCCGGTGCGCTGGTCTCCGACGATCTGATCGACTACCACCGGCAGCCGGCCGCCGGCGGGGTGGGCATGACCACCGTCGCCTACTGCGCGGTGTCCCCCGGCGGGCGCACCTCGGGCGACGGGCTGTGGATGCGTCCGGAGGCCGTCACCGGGCTGCGCCGGCTCGCCGACGCGGTGCACGCCGAGGGCGCGGCGGTCAGCGCGCAGATCGGCCACGCCGGCCCGGTCGCCGACGCCCGCTCGAACAAGGCCCGCGCGCTGGCGCCGGTGCGGTTCTTCAACCCGATCGGCATGCGGTTCGCCAAGAAGGCCACCCGCGACGACATCGACGACGTCATCGCCGCCCACGCCGACGCCGCCCGCCATGCCCTCGACGCGGGATTCGATGCCGTCGAGATCCATCTGGGCCACAACTATCTGGCCAGCTCGTTTCTCTCGCCGCTGATCAACCGCCGCTCCGATGAGTTCGGCGGATCGCTGGCCAACCGGGCCAAGGTGGCCCGCGGCATCGTGCAGGCCGTCCACCGGGCGGTGGGAGGGCAGCTCGCGGTGACGGCCAAGCTGAACATGGCCGACGGGGTGCGCGGCGGCATCAGCCTGGACGAGTCGCTGACCACCGCCAAGTGGCTGCAGGACGACGGCGGCCTGGACGCCATCGAACTGACCGCCGGCAGCTCGCTGGTCAACCCGATGTACCTGTTCCGCGGACACGCCCCGGTCAAGGAGTTCGCCGGCGTCTTCCCGCCACCGCTGAGCTGGGGCATGCGGATGACCGGCAACAAGTTCCTGCGCGAATACCCCTACCGCGACGCCTACCTGCTGCGCGACGCCAGGCTGTTCCGCGCCGAGCTGTCGCTGCCGCTGATCCTGCTGGGCGGGATCACCAACCGCGAGACGATGGATCTGGCGATGTCCGAGGGATTCGAGTTCGTCGCGATGGCCCGTGCGCTGCTGGCAGAACCGGACCTGATCAACCGGATCGCCGCCGAGCCGGCGACCAGGTCGGAATGCATCCACTGCAACCAGTGCATGCCGACCATCTACAGGCGCACCCACTGCGTGGTGACCGGCGCGCCCGACGCGCCCCGCTAGAGTTGATCCGATGAGTCACCCAGCCCCACCGGTGCTGACCGTGCGCTACGACGGGTCACAAGGCACGTTCTCCGCAGGCCACGACGTGGTCATCGGGCGTGACCTGCGCGCCGACATCCGCATTCCGCATCCCCTGGTCTCCCGCGCGCACCTGCTGCTGCGTTTCGAGCAGGGCAGGTGGCTGGGCATCGACAACGGCTCACTCAACGGTGTCTACGTCAACGGCCAGCGGGTACCGGTCGTCGACATCCGCGACGGCCAGGCGGTCAACCTGGGCAACCCGGACGGACCGCGACTGTCCTTCGAGGTGGGACGTCACCAGGGCCAGGCCGGCCGCCCGCCGCAGACCGTCTCCATCCAGCTGCCGCAGCCCGGCCAGCCAGGAATAGCGCGGCCCGGCCGGCCGCCGCAGCAGCAGGGCTGGCCTTCCCCGCCGGAACGCCATGCCGAGCCCGTGCACCAGCTGGATCCGCGTTCGGCCGGGCATCCCGGCGTGCCGCAGCCGCCCCATCGGCCGCCGCCCGGCCCGGCGCCGCGTCCGCCGACACCGCCCACCCACCGGCAACCGACATACCCGCCCGGGCCGGCGGCCGACGCCGCGGTGCGGCCCGGCATGCCGCCGTCGGCGCCGCCGGAGGTGTTCCCGTCCAGGCAGCCGTCGACCCGGATGGCGCCGGTGGCGGCCAAGCCCCCGGAGGTCGGCAACATCGCGACCCGGATGATCGACATCCTGCGCCCGGCCTCCAGCTCCGCGCCGGACGCGCCGGCGGGCGCGCTCACCATCGGCCGCGCCACCGACAACGACGTCGTCATCTCCGACGTGCTGGCCTCCCGGCACCACGCGATGCTGATCCCGACCCCGCTGGGCACCGAGATCCGCGACAGCCGAAGCATCAACGGCACCTTCGTCAACGGTGTCCGGATCGGCTCTGCGATCCTCACCGAGGGCGACGTGGTCACCATCGGCAACGTCGACCTGGAGTTCACCGGCGGCACGCTGCTGCGGCGCACCGAAGCCGCGACCCGCCTCGGTGGCCTGGAAGTCCGCGACGTCTGCTTCGACGTCGAGGGCGGCAAGCGGCTGCTCAACAACATCTCGCTGACCGCCCGGCCGGGCACGCTCACCGCGATCATCGGCGGGTCGGGCGCCGGCAAGACGACGCTGTCGCGGCTGATCGCCGGCTACACCAAGCCGACGGCCGGTTCGGTCCTGTTCGAGGGCCACAACATCCACGCCGAGTACGCCTCGCTGCGCAGCCGGATCGGGATGGTGCCGCAGGACGACGTGGTACACCGGCAGCTCACCGTCAACCAGGCGCTCGGCTACGCCGCCGAGCTGCGGCTGCCGCCGGACAGCACCCAGGCCGACCGGGACCGGGCGGTGGCGCAGGTGCTCGAGGAACTCGAGCTGACCAAGCACGCCGACAGCCGGGT